>QIJL01000601.1 GCA_003232435.1 Flavobacteriales bacterium
GGGCCGAATGAAAAGGCCAACGATTTGGCCTTTGATAAGGAGCCAGACGGGGCGTTGGCTTCGCAAAAAGAGGGTATAAGAAAATAATCGACATATTTCAAAACAGGCTCTAAGTTAGCTTTTGGGTGTTTTCCAGTATTGGGGACGTGTATCTTCCGTACGTTGATTCCAATAGTCGGGGGTTACTTTGTGACCATCGAAGGTTTTCATCTTGCGCTGGTATACCCAGATTGTTGGATTGAAGACCATGTCGGTAACCCCAAGGGTATATAATTGGGGTTCTTCTTCGGAAGCCTTTTTTTCTTCCTGAATTACCACTTCAAATCCGTTGTGTTCAAGAAGCTTTTTTAGAAAATCCTTGCGATCTCCACCCACTTTTTTTTCCACAAATGTCACTCTGGTGTCCTCAATGCTGCCAAAAGCGTGTTTTCCTGCCAGTGCCATAGTTTATCGATTAAAATTTCCGCTTAATTCATAAATATAATCGTACAATGGGCTGTACAATCCAAGTATCAATATGCCTATAACCGTTATGATAAGGCCGATTCTCATATAGGTTTTGTTTTTGAAAAAGGGGATAGGGTCATCTCCCTTCCTTAGGAACATGGCCCTTACCACCAATAGATAATAGTAAAGGGAAATCGTTACGTTTATAACGGCCAGGAATACGAGAAAATAGTATCCTTCGCTGGCCGCCGCCGTAAACAGGAAGAATTTACCAAAGAAACCGGCAACAGGTGGTATGCCGGCCAAGGAGAACAAGGCCAACATCATTACCAAACTTAAATTTGGGTTTGTTCTGTACAATCCCTCATAGTCCTTTATATTTTCCTTACCGGTTTGCAATGAAATTGCCTGCACCACCCCGAATGCCGCTAAATTCGAGAATATATAAATCAGCACAAAATAGACGATCGTGGCCGTGCCCAATTGCGTTCCTGCCATAAATCCCAATAGAATAAAACCGGCCTGCGCAATGGAGGAAAATGCCAGAAAACGCTTCATGTTCTGTTGCCTCAATGCAAACAAATTACCAATAAACATAGTTGCGACGGCTACCACATAAATCATATTTTCCCAAACGTGCATCAATGGTTTCAGCACGGTAAAAAGGAGGATCATCAGAATAAATACCGCTGCTCCTTTTGAAATAACGGACAGATAGGAAGCAATACTTATTGGTGCTCCCTCGTAAACATCCGCAGTCCAAAAATGAAAGGGCACCAATGAGATCTTAAAGGCTAAGCCTGAGAAGAACAAAATAGCTCCTAAAGAGGTCAAGTTGCTTGGGGTGATCAACTCGATTATATCATCAAAATAAATTGAACCGGATGTTGCGTAGAGCATGGAGATACCGAATAACGAAACTCCCGAAGCCAGAGCGGAGGAAAGTACTAGTTTGATGCCCGCTTCGCTCGATTTCCTATTGGCGGTTTCATAGGCTGCCAAAGCGGCAACAGGGAGGGTAGATAGCTCCAACCCTAAATAAAACATTAAAAAATCACCGGATGATATCATAAAATACATGCCCAATAGGGAAGAGAAGAGTAACACAAAAAATTCCGTGCCCCTATTTTGGCCAACGATTTTTTCCTGCAACCAATCTGCCGATTGTAACAAAAGGATGAGCACGCCAATGTTCAGTACATTTTTAAAGAAGTGGATTAGGCCATTTGTTCTGAACATTCCACCGAAAAGACTATTTTCCTCCAATGTCAAAAAACCTACAAGGGTATGAACTGCAAAGAGGAATATGGCCAAATGTACAATGCTGTGCTTTTTGTTTTGGGGCATAAAAATCTCGGCGATCAACAACAACAAGATTATCGCCAATAGTAAAATTTCGTGCCGCATTAATAGTAGACTGTCGATGTTCATTATCTATTTTAATTCTTATTTTAACCACAAAGAACACTAAGTTTTACACAAAGGCCGCAGTGTCTAATTTCTAAGTATTAGCGTGAATCCAGTTTATTATTCTTAGAGCACTTTGTGCCTTCTTTGTGCGCTTTGTGGTTATTTTTTCAGTTCTTATTTCTTCGTCCAGCGAGCGAGACTTATTTTAACTTCCGTCTTCCGTCTTCTAACCTCGTATTTCAAACTTCAACTCCCGTCTCTTGTCTTCCATCATCACAACACCCCCTGTATGAAAGGGTTCAAGCTTTCTAAGATCATATCACTTAACCAAAGAGGTGCAACTCCCATACCTACGATCGGAATCAACAATAATAAAATCCCCAATTTTTCATACCAGGTTACC
>QIJL01000573.1 GCA_003232435.1 Flavobacteriales bacterium
AGACTGTTTTGAAATATCTCGATTATTTTCTTATACCCTCTTTTTGCGCATAACTTCGTTAAAATTTTAAACCGTAGCGATGCTATGCTTATCCGCCTTATTTTGGCGGATGCCTCGTTCTGCATCAAAAATAGGGTATAACAATTCTAACGACATATTTCAAAACAGTCTCTAAACAACAAATCTTAAACCATAATATCATTTTTCCAAAAACTCAACAACATCCTTATCGCTTTCTGGCTTGGCGATAATTCTCTTGTCCGAATCCAATATGAAATAGGCCGGCGTTGCATGAACGTCATAAAGATTGGCGTAGCTGCTCTCCCACTTGCCCAATGCAATTGCGTGTTCGAAATTTGAAAGCTTTTCCGATTCAAGCCTCCAAGTCATCTCATTATCTTCGAGCCCGACGGCAATCACTTTTACATTTTCATTCCTATTGAGCTCTTTGTGTAGTGCTGGTAACTCTTTTAAGCAATGTGAACAGGTACTACTCCAGAAAAGACAATATAGTTTTCAGAGCCTTCCAAATTGTTTAATTTTTTGACCGTATTGCCATCTTTCCAAGAAAGTTCAGGAGCCTTTGCACCGATACGCAGTCTATTATGGATTTCTATTTCGCCCATAATTTTCTGATTGTTGGTTGAATCGGCCAGCGGTTTCAGGTAAGTGGAATGTATAAAGTCAGAAGTATCATTAAATTCACTTGCCACTGCCTGCGTCCATAGTGAATAATAAACATGGAATTTGTATGCATCGCCTACCCCCTCAAGTTCGGTGGTTACCGTTTTGATGTTCTCCTGAATGGCTTTTTCTGTTTCCGACTGCGAGATTTGTTCCAAGGGAAGGGCTGTGAACACGTAATTCGCAATCTTGTCCGTAAGAAAACCGGAAGCCTGTAAAACGGTATTGGTCATATCTATAGCATCGAAGTAGTAATCCTTTCGATTTTTTACATATTCTTCTAAAGGTTGATATCTAGGAGGAATGTGGGGCCTATTCGCTCGAATAAATTCTTGCACTGTTAAATTTTCCGATCGTTCCAAATACGAATGTTGCCTCGCCATGTAATTTTGGATGATTTTTGTGAACGCATCATTGTCGGAAGAACCACTGGAATAGAAGGCTATTAGACGACGTTCCATTTCTTGGATCTCTTGAAAATATGTACTAAAAAGCATATTCTCTTTAGACGTAGTAAACATTGGGCCTTTTTCGGTTTTAAAAGCCAATTTTATGTCTTCTTCCCCATTGTATATAACGTCGAAGTAAAATTCCTCTTGAGGCACTGCATATACCAATCGGTATGTTCCCGGTTTGGCATTTTTCGGAATTTGAAGAACAAATTTCCCATCATTGATAGCGGTATCCGCAACATAGACTTGGGTACCTGGTTTTAGTCGATAAGCGATTAACCAAGAATAGTCTTTCGCAGGTGAAAAGGTGCCAGAAATTGCATGTTGTGCTTGAGCGAAATAACCGAACAAACAGAAAATTAGGGGAATCAATTTTTTCATGTTTTCTTACTTTCCAAAAATCGAACCAGACTTTATATGTTATTTAATTCTTGATGACCTCCTCTACCTTGACTTGAAAAGGTGCCGGAATGCAACATTCCACTGCGCCCCCCATTTCGATCGTAGAATTCCCGTGTACGCTGATGGTCGATTTTATGAAATCCTCGGCCTCCGCTTCAAAGATATTGTCGACATATTTCTGCGGATTG
>QIJL01000017.1 GCA_003232435.1 Flavobacteriales bacterium
ACAGGAACTTTGTCGTCAAAGGGAAATCCGGCATCAGCTACATGGGAAGACAAGGCGACTGCGGCCCTTGTCCCTTACGAAAAAAATGTCTCAGAAAAACCCACACCAAAGCGCGGCAAGTCACATTTTTCAACGGGAAAACAGTCTCTGGAAAAGAAACCTACACAAAAAAGATGATCAAAAAAATCGACACCGAGCAGGGCCGAGAGATCTACAGCAAACGAATGGGCTTGATCGAACCTGTCTTTGCGAATATCAGGAGCACGATGAGGCTCGACCACTTCAGTCTGCGAGGGAAAATCAAGGTCAACATCCAGTGGTTACTCTACTGCATCACGCACAACCTTGGGAAGATCCAAAAATATGCTTTACAAGCCGCTTAAAAGCAGAGAGAAGGGCACAAAAACGATCAAAAGAAGCTTTTAGCGTGTGATTGAGGTATAAGGAATGAGAATTCAGAAAGAAGATTTTTTGAAAGATAGATCATAGGGAATTTTTAGAAAAATTGAATAAATCCCAGAATACGAGACCTCTCAACGGGGTTTTTCTACAGGCTCGTTATGTGTATTGGTGGTTAGATAGAATGATACTAAAGGAATTCAAATATGGGTGAGGCCGAATTTCCACGATGGGTGATTGCATTGATTGGTATATTTACAGGGTTTTTGCTTAAAGAATTGTCTGATTATATCAAGGGGCGTATTAACTTAAAAAAGTATAAGAGGGCGTTAGACGACGAATTAATAACTATATCGCATCAGCTAGAATTTAAAATAGATATTGCCGAGCAAATGATTCAAGCGCTAAAGATTGGTAAATTTATGGATGGAACAAGTGTTCCATTTGCTCGGACAGCCTACGATAGTTTTTTTCCGTTTATGATTGATGGTTTATGCGCGCTAGAAAGAGACAACGTTCGTCATATATATTCAACACTTGAGGTATCTGACAAGTTTATGAACGACATTGAAAAATCATTTAAAGATGATTCTCAATCAGGCGCAATGAGTAACGTTAACGCAGCGTACTTAGGTAAGATAGAAGATATTCTTGAAACTTATAGGGTTGTTCAAAATGTTGTGAAAATGTATCTTATAGGCGAACCTGTAAATATTTACCATCGAGAATACACATAACAAATCGTTAAACCAGACGGGCGTTGTCACTGCCTGTTTCCTGCAACTTCAGTGTGCCGCTGGTTAACTAAAACGTTATGTGCTGATCAAATCATGGTAATTTGCTACACTCAGGGTTAGCAACCTAGTGGAGGTGTCATGTCAGCCGCATTTAAGCAAGTAATTGAAAACATTAAGGACTTATCGCTAGATGAAAGAGCGCTTGTTGCTCATTGCCTCATTTCATCCCTAGAATCAAGGCAAGACGAAGGTGTAGATGAGGCATGGGCCGAATTATCGGAGAAGCGGCTCATGGAGCTAAAGTCGGGAGAGGTGAAGGGGGTTTCCTGGCGGGATATTAAAAATAAAGTGCAGGGCCAAGATGGCTGAAATTATATTTCACCCGGACACCGCCCACGAGATAAAGAGTTCATATGAGTGGTATCAAAATCAGACCGAAGGATTGGGGGAAGATTTTATCGAAGAGCTAGAGTCAGCATATGAGGCAATAGCAGAACTCCCCAGAACATGGCCGAAATTTACAAAAAACTGTCGTCGGTTTTTGCTGAGCAAATTTCCATTTTCAGTCATCTATCAGGTAAATAATAATT
>QIJL01000069.1 GCA_003232435.1 Flavobacteriales bacterium
GGATGTTTGGTCGAAATTAAACGCATAAAAAATAATTGGCCCTGTGTTGTTTGTAGCGGGTAAATACCTGTCCGCCGTAGGAGGAAAAAGTGAACAGTAATAAGTGAACAGTAATGAGTAAAAAGTGAACAGCAAGTTGTAACTCAATATTGAAAATCAGATACTACGGACATAGAACCAAGAAATGGTATAATTCCCATGAGCCGGACTTCTAAACTTCTTTTCACTTTTTTTAGTTTATAAGGTTTATGAGTTTATAGGGTTTAATTCTAGCTGCATTAAACTTCTAAACTTGAAACTCCTAAACTATTATTCAGACTATTGTTGTCTGCGGGAGGTCTTACTGACAAATTCATTAAGCCTTTTTCCTCCTACGGCGGACAGGTGATTTATTACTAACCATATTACTAACAACTTACCACTTATTACTTACCACTTTTCACTAACAACTAACAACTAACAACTAACCGACCTCGATCAGCATAGAACCAGTTTTTAAAACGACCAATTCATAACGAATTGCTGTATCTGGTTCATGACCTGGTCGTAATCCTTTTCATTTTCTACAAAGTCCAATTCCGTGATATCGATGATAAGACTATTTTGTTCTGGGTATCCTTTAATATAATCTAGATAACCGCGATTGATTTTTTCGAGGTAATCAAACGGAATATCCTGTTCGTAATCGCGACCTCTTTTTTTGATATTGTCCAATAACCGCTCAGTGTTTTGATAGAGATAGACATAGACGTCCGGTTTTTTAACCTCCTTGTACATGAAATCGAAAATCTTGCGATACAATGAAAACTCCACTTCCTGAAGTGTGATTTTTGCGAAAATCAAAGATTTATAAATATCGTAATCACTGACCATGAATTTTTTGAAAAGATCCAATTGTGTGGTGTCGTCAATGAATTGCTGATAGCGATCTGCCAAAAAAGACATCTCCAACGGAAATGCATATCTACTTTGGTCTTCGTAGAATTTGGGCAGGAACGGGTTGTCGGCAAAGCGCTCCAAGATTAATTTGGCATTGAAATCTTCTGAAATTCTTGTGGCAAGGGTCGTTTTTCCTGCACCGATGTTTCCTTCTATCGCAAGAAAACGCAATTGTGAAAAAAGTGTGGCCCTGTTCTTGTAAAGCACCAGTGTCGTTTTTTCGGGAATGATTTCATCCTTGCATTCCTGTAACAGATTTCGTGTGTCTTTTTTTATGATCGGATGATAAAACTGCGGCGCAATATCGACCAAAGGCCGAAGAACGAATCGACGTTCGTGCAATTTTGGGTGCGGTAGGGTCAACTGATCATTGTCGATGATCTTTCGGTTATAATACAATATGTCGATATCGATGACCCTGGGCTGATACCCGGCAATGCCCGGCCGCCTCCTTCCCATTGAAAATTCAATATCCAAAAGAGCAGTTAACAAAAGTGGTGGGGTCAAATCAGTTTTAACAATGATGCATATATTAAAAAAATCATCTCCTTCGAAACCCGATGCCGCACTCTTATAAACAGGCGACACGGCATTTACTTTTCCGACTTTTTTCTCGATGCTGAAGATGGCTTCTTGTAACATGGCCGATTTGTCGCCGAGATTGCTTCCTAAAGAGAGATAAACTGTGTTTGAACCATCCATATTAGAAAACCAAATTACTTAAAAAAGAAGTTAGAATGGCTATATTTGAATCCGAATAAAATCATTAGGGAATGAAT
>QIJL01000158.1 GCA_003232435.1 Flavobacteriales bacterium
TTCGTGGCGAAACAAATCTTAGACCATCTACATTCTCCCAAATATCGGCGACATCACCGGTCTTATAACTAAATTGTCGATCTTTCGGTAGACCTTTATACGCCTTAGTGGCCTTTTGTGTCCACATGAACATGGTATTCGTGGCAATGTCCCCGAAATCTGCACGAATGCCATTTTCAAGCCCTTTGCCCGCGGCCAATAAAATAATCAATATGAATATGCCCCAGAAAACTCCGAATGCGGTAAGCACCGTTCTGAACCAATTTGTGGTCAGTACCTGAAGAATTTCTTTCCAACGGTCTCTGCTAAACATGATTTACTTCGTAAATAAATTCCAAATCACAAACCTGCCCGCGGGCAGGTTCCAAATTCCAAATGCACACATCTTGAAATATTCCCGATTTATTCCTGAAGTGCATATCCTTTTTAAATCATATATCTAAAATCGTACTTCATACTTCGATCATTCATCTCTTAATGCTTCGATCGGCCTAATTCTCGCAGCCCGCCAAGCGGGGAAAAATCCTGCGAGAGCCCCAGCAAATATCAGCAAGAGTACGGTTGTCAGGGCGACATTAAAATCTATCGACGGGTTTACAACATAGTCTACCTCGATGTTCGGCCCCACCAACTCCAATAGGCCCATGCTAAAAATGAGACCTCCGAAACCTGAAACCGCCGTCACAAAAACGGCTTCATGTAAAATCATCCCTACAATCGACCATGGCTTTGCCCCTAAAGCTTTTCTGATTCCTATTTCACGCGTACGTTCCTTAACTATAATTAGCATGATATTGCTCACGCCAACGACTCCGGCAATTATCGTACAGATACCTACAAACCAAAAGAAAAACTTAATTCCACCGATAAGGTTCATAAAGCGCTGAACATTTTCCAAGGTATTGAACGTATTTATTGCACTTTCATCATCGGGCGCAACTGTATGGGCCTGTTTAAGGTATGTTTCCATTTCTTCTGTAAACTTCAACGATTCAGCCAGACTTTCCTCAAAAGTTGCCATCGGCTTCAGGGTAAAGTACATCATGTTCAGGCTATCACCACCGTTAAACACTCTTTGACCAGTACTTAAGGGAATAAAAATCCGATTCTCTTCGCGCTCCCCACCTTTGTCTCCATATACTCCGATTATCTGAAAACTCAGATCCGCGATTTTTAATTCTCGCCCTACCGGATTCTCCTCGCTCTGCATCAGCTCTTTATGTATTTTATTGCTGATTACGGCAACCTTCGAGACCGACTCATGGTCTTTGTAGTTCAAGAACCTTCCTTCGGAAATAAATTGGTTCTCGATTTGCTGGTATTCGGGTGAAATGCCCTGTACGGAATAGGCCCCTGATTCCTTCTTATAGTTTATACTGGCATTGAATACCCTGAAGTTAGGGGATTTATATTCAATTTCGTCGGCGTACTTGTTTTCAAGATAAGCGTAATTCTCATTTCTTAAGCGGATCCGCCGACCCGGATTAAGACCTTTGTGCTCCTTTGTAGTTACTTGGGTCCACACTCCTATTCGATTGCTCGCGTCCTCCTCGAATTCTTGTGCGATGCCATTTTGCATACCTTGACCAAAGCCTAACAAAACAACAAGTATGAATATTCCCGAGGCAACGGAAATGCCCGTAAGAAGCGTACGCAATCTGTTCTTGCGAATGGTATCGAAAATCTCTTGCCATCGTTCTATATCGAACATTGATCGTGGTGGTTGAAATAAAGTACAAACGTACTTTATTAAGACTAAGGGCAGGGGCCTTTTGTTACAGTATGAAGTATAAAGTAATGTTAAAGTTCAAAAAGTATTTACGAAGACTTCATCTCTCTATAAACAAAGTAGAAAAGAACGGCTACCAAGATATAGGGGATGGCCATTAGATATACGATACC
>QIJL01000196.1 GCA_003232435.1 Flavobacteriales bacterium
CCGTTGCTTGCCCTGCCATTGGCTTGTTCTGCAATAAAGGCCATGGGGTTGCACTCGTAGAGCAATCTGAGTTTTCCGTTCGAGGCCTTCGTGCTTTTCGGGTATATGAATATGCCGCCCTTGATCATGTTTCTATGAAAATCAGAGACTAGAGAACCGATATACCGTGAGGTATAGGGTCTATCGCCTTCTTCGGTCTGGCAATATTTGATATAATCTTTGACCCCTTGCGGAAAATGGTTGTAGTTTCCTTCATTGATAGAATAAATCTTCCCGAATTCCGGAAACTGCATATTGGGGTGCGAGAGATAAAAAGTGCCGATAGCAGGGTTCAACGTAAAACCGTTTACGCCGTCGCCCGTACTATAAACCAGCATTGTCGAGGTGCCATAGATTATGTAGCCGGCAGCTACTTGATTATCGCCCGGTTGTAAAAAATCTTGAAGGGTCACCGGAGTACCTACCGGGGTTATCCTCCTGTAAATTGAAAAAATCGTACCTACCGAAACATTAACGTCGATGTTCGAAGACCCGTCCAAAGGATCGATCAAGACAACGTATTTGTTCTGGTGCTTCTCGTCATTGCTATTGATGCTGATAAAATCATCTTCTTCTTCCGAAGCGATTCCGCATACGATTTCTCTGTTCTTTAAGGTCTGGATAAATTTTTCGTTGGCCAGTACATCAAGCTTTTGTTGGTCCTCGCCCTGAACATTGGTGTCGCCGGCATTCCCGAGAACATCGACCAGCCCCGCCTTGTTCACTTCATGGTTTACCACCTTTGCCGCCAAACGAATGGCATTGATGAGTTTGGAAAGTTCCCCGGTGGAATACTGAAACGACGATTCGTTCTCGATAATAAACTCGCCCAGCGTTTTGTTCTTTTTGTCCATTTGCGGAAAGGTGTTTTATTTGGGTACAAATATCGCCAATTTTGTGATACTGGTAATTTTCTTTTTAGCAGTTGTCAAAATTTATAACTTTGAGTTTTATTTGTAACAATGAAAGATTTCATCATTAGGGAGGCCCTACAAGCTGACTGCTCTCAAGTGCTTGGCCTTATTCAAGAACTTGCTGCTTTTGAAAAGGAAAGCAATGCCGTAGAGATTACGGTCGAAGATTTGGTTCGTGATGGTTTTGGCAGTCAAAAATTGTTTCATTGCTTTGTTGGCGAAAGTAATGGTGCCGTTGTGGGAGCAGCGATTATTTACCCGCGGTATTCTTATTCATTTGGAAGATTTGATCGTATCCGAGAAAATGCGCGGTAGCGGAATGGGAACGGCACTTCTCGATGAGGTCGTTAAATATGGAAAACAATTGGGCGTAAAACGTATTAATTGGGAGGTTATCGATTGGAACGAGCCCGCAATCGATTTCTATGAAAAGAAGGGGGCGAAGGTTCTGCGAGATTGGAGCGTAGTGCAATTGGATGAAGCAGGCATTGATAACTATTTGAAGAATATTTAAGTTTTATATTTCCCATTTCTGGGAAATGACAATAAATGAAATCGTTTATGAGGATTTTCAAATTTGGTGGCGCATCGGTAAAAAACGCGCAAGGAGTAAGAAATTTGGTCAAGGTTTTATCAGAGACCGGTCATGAAAAAGCCTTGCTCGTTGTTTCTGCTATGGGCAAGACTACGAATGCCATGGAGGCGATTGTCAATGCCTATTTTGAAGACAAAGAGCAAATTAAACCCGCATTGCAGGAGACAATAGACTTTCATAACGAAATTCTCTCAGATCTTTTCGAAAATTCAAAACACCCGATTTTCGGAAAAGTAAAATCGTTGTTCGATGAGGTATTGGGGTTTCTTGCCTGGAACAAATCACCCAATTACAATTTTGTCTATGATCAGGTTGTGGGGTACGGCGAACTAGTTTCGACTACTATAATCAATGCTTATCTAAACGAGATCGGAATTCAAAACAACTGGCTAGATGTGCGAAATTTCATAAAGACCGATAGCAGTTATCGAGATGTTTCTGTAAATTGGGAGAGAACCCAGGAAAAAATCTCACAAGGCATTGACCAAAAAAAGTTGAATATTACCCAAGGCTTTTTGGGCAGTGATGATAATAACTTTACTACTACATTAGGTCGCGAAGGCTCCGATTATACCGCTGCGATCTTGGCATACTGCCTTAATGCGAATTCGGTAACTATTTGGAAAGATGTACCAGGAGTACTCAATGCAGATCCCCGATATTTTGAAGAAACCCGATTGTTGAATAAAATATCATATCGAGAAGCAATCGAATTGGCTTTTTACGGAGCTTCTGTAATTCATCCGAAAACTTTACAGCCTTTGCAGCAAAAAGAGATTCCTC
The DNA here is from genome assembly GCA_003232435.1 of Flavobacteriales bacterium. Taxonomy (GTDB): domain Bacteria; phylum Bacteroidota; class Bacteroidia; order Flavobacteriales; family Flavobacteriaceae; genus Aurantibacter_A. The sequence continues at coordinate 2,332 of QIJL01000196.1, forward strand.
TACATGTAAAGTCGTTTATAAATCCGAAAGATTCAGGAACTACGGTAGGCAAAGGAATTGGGATCGAGCCCGAGGTACCGTGTTTCATCGTTAAAAAAGATCAAGTATTGATGGAACTCTCTTCGTTGGATTTTTCGTTTATCGTTGAAAATAGTATCGGTGAACTTTTCAAACTTCTACATGAGTACAAGATGAAGGTAGGTCTGATCCAGAATTCAGCAATTAGTTTTTCGGTATGTGTTGACGATCGATTCGGAAGGTTGAACGAATTGTTGCCACTTCTAAAAGGCAGGTTCAAAGTCGTTTACCATGAAGGGGTCTCACTTTATACTATTCGACACTTCACTGATAAAGCTATCGATTCACTTCAAAACGGACGTCAAGTACTTCTTGAACAACGAGGTACCGAGACAGTTCAGCTGATAGTCAAGTAGTTATTTCGATACTCCCATCATAGTGTTAAAATGAAGATCTGATCTTTCGATTTTCCTATATTTA
>QIJL01000637.1 GCA_003232435.1 Flavobacteriales bacterium
AAGACGAGTTCAAAATTGAAATCCCTCCAAAAATAAAAATTATGAAAAAGTGTTTTATACTTTTTTTGCTTTTTGTCGGCACCTTAAGTGCAATGGCCCAAGAAGCCACCGAAATGCAAGAGGTAATGCAAAAGCATGACGAAGTAATGGAAAAAATGCCAAGACTCGTCAAATTGGTAAACAAATTGCAGACTGCCGCGCAAAATTCATAAGACAAGGCTCAATATGAATTGGCTATCAAGACTTGAGGGAGTCCCCTAAGTTAATGATGAAGCGGACGGTCGGCTTCGGAGAACGATTTGATGCGGACGAAATGATGAAAGGCAAAGAATCGACCCCCAGAAAAAAGAATAGCTTCAAGAAGAGAAAACCAAGGTCATGGCTTTGGAGAAAGAAATCGATAACGCCCTTGCCATGGCGGAAAAACTATTGCCGGAAGAATAATCCTATTTTTTTACCTCGAATAGTTCCAAGGCTTTTTCGATAGCCGCGTCTCCATCTGTTTTCAAATCATTCACGCCTTTTTGCAAAAACTCTTGTGTGTCTCTTGAATAGTCGATTTCCACATCAGGGGGAATGCCCTTCCCCTCATAATTGATGCCATTCAAATCTAAATAGACTTCGCTAGAAAGTCCGAACTCCCATCCGTTGGGTAGTGTCTTATCTAAAACATCGGAAAATACCCCTTCTGTCCTCGAACCAATTTTGGTGATATTCGGCATTGACAATGAAGACAAAGCCATGATTTCGGTCGCACTGGCAGATCCAGAGCTAATAAGCAAATACACTGGCTTACGATACGGATTTTCAGATGCAGGCTGAGTTACCATATTCACAGGTGTAAAACCGTCTCCGAATCTTCCTTTTTTCGAAAAAACAATTTTTTCAATATCATTTAATCGTTCCAAAACCATCATTCCCACTTCGTCTTTTCCTCCTCCATTAAAATGGACATCGATTATAAAAGCGTCAGTATTCTCAAGGTCTTTCATAATTGCATCCAATGATATTGCCATACCATTAAGCTCGTCGACATTATCATCATCACTTTGTTCGGTCTTTTCAAAATATGCCATCCAGTAATCGCGGTACGAAAGGGTGTCGCCTATCGCATAATCGGCCATACCCATCATTTGGTTTATTTGAAGGTAGCCGATATTATTTCTTAAAATACCCCATCTTAAATTACCGTTTTTTACCGAAGTCCCTTCAGGAATATATTTTTCAGCAACTTTGGCCGCCACTTCATAATTGCGAAGGCGTTCCTTGGGCTCTTCCGTTTCATTTTCATTTTGGGCGTCCCTACTTATTTGTTGTGCATCGTGCAATGCATTGGCGGCTTCCTCGATTTCGTCAGGGGCGCTAATGCCGATATGGCCATCTTCGAAAGATTCCAGCATTTCACTAAAAATGAAAAAGAGTTCAGGAGCTGAGGTTTCCGAAGTAACTTTTGGTCGATATTCGGCGTACATTTTTGCGAGATCCACTCCCCTTAATTCAAAATAGGCATAATGGTTTTTAAAGGTATCCCAAAGCACTTCGAAATTATGTTCGGGATCATTGGCTTTTGACTCTGCTTCTTTATATTCTGGAGTGCCGGATTTGCATACTGCAGGTGCATCATCAATACGTGTAAAATAGTAGGTGTTAATTCCGTCTTTTAAACTCAAGGTATCGTTCTTTAACTGAAGTGCCTCTTCAAATTCAGAAAT
>QIJL01000373.1 GCA_003232435.1 Flavobacteriales bacterium
GGCGGGCGAAAAGAACAGTGTGACCTTTTATGACCTGAACCTAAAGACCAATTACAATCTAAACAAAAACAACAAACTTTTTCTCTCGGGCTATTTCGGTCGGGATGCTTTTAAACTGGGGGAGAATTTCGAGAGTAGTTACGGCAATTCAACGGGCAACCTACGTTGGAATCATATTTTTAACGACAAGCTCTTTTCAAACCTATCGGCCATCGTCAGTAAATACGATTATGATCTGGGCATTACGGCGGCGGAGTTCGATTGGGTATCTTCTATCAACAATTACAATCTAAAATACGACCTGAAATATTATTTGAGCGATAAGTTCAAACTCGATTTTGGTGCTAGCGGAATATATTACGATTTTGATCCGGGGCAAATTCGGCCTACTTCAGAGACTTCAGCGGTGAATCCCTTATCCTTAGATCGTAAAAAAGCCTTTGAAAGTGGTTTGTACGTCAGTGCCGAACACAAACTGACCGATAAACTGACGGCGCAATACGGACTGCGCTATAGTGCATTTTCACGATTGGGCGGGCAGGCGATGGTCGATTATGCCAATGACCGGCCGGTGGTGTACAATCCCGTTTTGGGTATTTATGAACGCGGTACCGAGGTAGGGGAGACGAATTACGAGAAAGGGGACGCCATCAAACGTTTTGGGAATTTAGAGCCGAGGGTTTCTTTGGCCTATACCTTGAATGAGGTTTCCTCGGTGAAAGCAGGGTTTTCAAGAGCGGCCCAATACATCCATTTGTTATCGAATACCTCTTCGGCGACTCCTTTGGATGTGTGGACGCCTAGCGGGAAATATGTGGCTCCGCAATTATCGAATCAATATGCTGTTGGGTATTTTCGGAATTTCAAGGATAAGGTCTATTCCATGGAAGTAGAGGCCTACTACAAAAACACTGACAACAGAATCGACTATATCGATGGGTCGGATTTGATTGGACAAAATACCATAGAAACGGAAATCTTAAATGGAGAATCAAGAGCCTATGGGCTTGAATTCCTCCTCCGAAAAAACGAAGGCAAGTTTACCGGATGGCTTGCGTATACGATATCAAAATCAGAACAAAGAACTCTTGGCGGCAACGCCGGCGGATTGGGTATCGCCAATGGTGAATGGTATAATACACCCTATGACAGAATTCATGATATTTCGATTTCAGGAGCCTATAAATTGAACGACAAATTTAGTTTTGGTACCAATCTCGTTTTTCAAACGGGTAGACCGGTAACCTATCCGAATGGGCAGTATGAATACGAAGGAATTTCGGTGGCAAGTTATTCCGATAGAAATTCGGATCGTTTGCCGGCCTATCATCGGCTCGATCTTTCTGTGAATTATAAACCGAACCGAAAGCCTAACAATAGACTAAAGGGCGAATGGGTATTAGGTATATACAATGCCTATAATCGCAAGAACGCGGCTTCCATTTCCTTCGGACAGAATGTTGAGACCGGAGCCAATGAAGCCACCCGAACCGCCATTTTTGGAATCGTTCCTTCCATAACCTATAATTTTAAATTTTAGGAAAAAAGAATAGAGAAAATAGAGAATAGATAAAAGAGAAAATGGAAAAAAGAATAGAGAAAATAGAGAATAGATAAAAGAGAAAATGGAAAAGAGAATAGAGAAAAGAGAAAAGACTAAAATAGGGTGGAATGTCATTTGGCAGCAATGAAAATCCCCCTCCTCAGAGAGGATAGCTTTGATGCCGAAAAAGCCTATGCCCCGACCCGCCAACCGGCGGGAGGCCTTTTATAGATTCTAGCCAGTTTTCAATCCCTTTAGGGCTTGGGCAAATGAAAACTGGCGGCTTTTTGGGAAAATACCCTTTGTTAAGACATGACCCTCATCAGGAGAGGCTAGGGGAGGACTTTCGGAAGAATGATCTAAAAGAAATGAAGTTTAGGAAATAGAAAATAGCGTGGAGAATAGTAGTATAGTGCTCAAACATTTTAAGATTGCTCGGTCTCTATTCTCTTTTCCATTTAAAAGACAACTAAAATTAGATTATATGAAAACGTTACTGAAATCATCAATACTACTTTTGGCCATAGCACTGACCTCGTGCACAGATGTCATCGATGTACCAGTGCAGACGGCCGCTACAAGACTTGTAATTGAAGCCTCTTTAGATTGGGAAAAGGGCAC
>QIJL01000331.1 GCA_003232435.1 Flavobacteriales bacterium
AACCATCTGTTGGAAAAATAACCTTGTGGCTCGTGCAAGAACTCAATCTGTTTCAGATGGCCCAAACATTCTTGATAGTATTCAAAATTCGCTCTCCGTGCAGCCACTCGATCGTCTAAAACTTCCATTTGTCCTCGACCGATGCCCGCCAGCACGTTGCTCATTCTATAATTGTAGCCTACATGCGAATGTTGATAATGTGGCGCCTCATCCCTTGCCTGGGTAGCCAAAAAAATCGCTTTTTGCCTGTATTCGCCATTCTTGGCCAGTAAAGCACCGCCACCTGAGGTAGTAATTATTTTATTACCGTTAAACGAGAGTATGCCTATTTCACCGAAACTACCGCATTTCCGACCTTCGAAACTGCTACCCAATGCTTCTGCACTGTCTTCTATAACAGGTATATCGAACTTGTTCGCCACTTGGGTAATCTCACTTATTTTATAGGGCATTCCATACAAATGAACTGCAACAATGGCTTTAGGTTTGTTCCCTTTCTCGATTCTGTCAATTATCGCAGCTTCAAGTAATTCAGGAGAAATATTCCATGTATCTCGCTCACTGTCGACAAAAATGGGGGTCGCACCCAAATACATGATGGGGTTGGCCGAGGCGGAAAATGTAAAGCTCTGACAAATCACTTCGTCTCCGTGCGAAACTCCAAGAAGCTCAAGGGCCAAGTGTATTGCAGCCGTACCTGAGCTCAACGCAGCTACTTGAATATCTTCACCAACATATTCTTCCAAAGTCTTTTCAAAGAAATTCACATTGGGACCCAATGGGGCTACCCAGTTGCTATCGAAAGCTTCTTTGACAAAACTTCTCTCGCTTTCCCCCATGTGAGGGGAAGAGAGCCATATTTTAGTGGTAGTAATCAAACTCATGCAAATCTAGGGAATAATTCAACTAATTGTCTCAGACGTTTAAAACTGATCAAGTCCATATTAAAAGTACGGTTTTAATTCAGGCTTGGTTCTCGGCTTTTGCCAATTCTCTTCAATCGACAAATTTAACCATATGGATTCAACTATAAAAGATGCTTCGAAGATATTCGCTAAAAGGCCTAGATTTCATGTCTAGCCGAAAAATATCTTGATTGACATCCAAATAATCGGTGCCTTCATCTGGGTTTTCATTCAATACGTTCTTTTTGAACTCGTTGTGCATTTTGACCTAAAATGACCAAATTAGCCTAAAATCTTCATTCTTTTCCTGCTGTCCGCCAATCGGCGGATGGAACGAAGATTTCTCCGATTATCCCTTTAGGGAATGGGCAAAAATCGGAGAAATCCTTTCAAAATGCACAACGGGTTTTTTGAGTATTTCTTTCAATAGTGTCCGGTTAAAGACCCTAGACCGCTTACTTCGACACGCTCAGCACAGGTCGCTGCTAGACATAAGACGTAAGACCGAACTATAACCGATCGGGGATCGATATTGAAAGCAAAGTATTTTTAGCTATTTCAGAACATTGTCCAAAATCTAAAAAAGCAAGGTGCCGAGCCTTGGTCTACCGTGGATCATCAGTGATTACAGCTATTGATACAGGTTTCAAAAAAGTTTACCGGACAACAAAATATTTCTTTTATTGTTGTCCGATTAAAATTATCCAAATCTATTTAAAGCCTTGCTATTGTTAAGTTTAAAAGGTTTTTAAAATAAGACACCTTGCTTTTGGATAATGTAATGAAAATTATAAGATGT
>QIJL01000534.1 GCA_003232435.1 Flavobacteriales bacterium
TAGAGAGCAGGTCAAGGATGTTCTTTTCCGACCCATTCCCGGTCACTCCTTCGATAGGCATTCGATCTAGATCATTCGAAATAGTTTTCCAGTCATTTTCCTCCAAGGCTTTGCCCAAATGAACTTTTCGGATCAATGCGGGAAGCACATGCGACTTTTCCAGATCAAAATTATCGTTCGGTCCGTACAAGTTGGTCGGCATCACGGAAATGAAATTGGTCCCGTATTGCAGATTATAGCTCTCGCACATTTTTATGCCGGTGATTTTGGCTATGGCATAGGGTTCGTTCGTATATTCCAGCACATCGGTAAGAAGATAATCTTCTTTCATTGGTTGTGGGCAGTTTTTCGGATATATACAGGTGCTGCCTAAAAACATCAATTTTTTGACCTTATGGACATAGCTCTCGTGAATGACATTGTTCTGGATCATTACATTGTCATAGATGAATTCTGCCCTATAGCTATTGTTCGCGGCTATACCACCAACCTTGGCAGCGGCCAAGAAAACATATTCCGGTGCTTCTTCCTTAAAAAATTGCCGTACTTTTTGAGTATTCGTTAAATCAAGCTCGCCATGGGATCTTGTCAGCAAATTAGAGTGCCCCTTCGATTTCAGATTTTTTAGGATAGCACTACCCACTAAACCTCGATGTCCGGCAACATAAATTTTGGAATACCTGTTCATGCCTATTCGAAATAATTTAAGGTACGATAGCCTCCTTCTTGTAGATATCTATCTTTCTGCATCATATCCTTGATCAAATCCTTTAGTTTGAATTCGGGCGTCCATCCCAATTTATTATTTGCCTTGGAAGCATCGCCGATCAACAACTCAACCTCTGTCGGCCTAAAGTATGTTGGGTCGACCGCAAGTACTTCCTTGCCGATTTCCAATTGAAAATCTGGGTTGCTACATTTTTTCACATAGGCTTTTTCAGCAACGCCTTTTCCTTTGAACTCCAATGTTATTCCTGTCTCGGCGAAGCTCATACGAACGAAATCCCTTACCGTGGTCGTTTTTCCTGTAGCTATGACCCAATCTTCAGGTTCGTCGGCCTGTAGGATCATCCACATCATGCGCACATAATCCTTGGCGTGGCCCCAATCGCGTTGGGCATCTAGATTGCCGAGGTAAAATTTATCTTGAAGTCCGAGTGCGATCCGAGAAGTCGCCCGTGTAATTTTTCGGGTTACGAAGGTCTCGCCCCGAATTGGTGATTCATGGTTGAACAATATTCCGTTGCACGCATACATTCCATAGGCTTCGCGATAGTTTACGGTAATCCAGTAAGCATACATCTTAGCGACCCCATAAGGACTTCGAGGGTAGAAAGGAGTCGTTTCGTTTTGTGGAACCTCTTGTACCTTTCCGTAAAGCTCTGAGGTTGAAGCCTGATATATTCTCGTTTTCTTAGTAAAGCCCAACAGTCTGACGGCATCCAATATTCGCAAGGTGCCAAGTCCGTCGGCGTTGCCGGTATATTCAGGTATTTCAAAAGACACGTGAACGTGACTCATTGCTGCGAGATTGTATATTTCATCGGGTTGAATTTCTTGAATCAATCGAATGAGGTTGGTACTATCGGTCGTATCACCGTAGTGTAGAATAAAATTTCTGTTCTCGATATGGGGGTCTTGGTAGAGGTGGTCGATACGGTCTGTATTGAAGAGCGAAGACCTTCTTTTTAGGCCAT
>QIJL01000297.1 GCA_003232435.1 Flavobacteriales bacterium
GTAGCTACGGCTATGCTTAATAATTTTGCCTTGTTAGAAACTAAAATACGCATCCTAAATTCTCCGATTTTTCATGTGTCATGAGTATATATCTATCTTTCATCTAAAATAAGTAAAATAGTTATCAAGAAATACAAAGTCTAGTCTAATTCGTTGAAGCGTTCAACATTGCCCAAAGCCTATCTTTTAACTCCATAATCCCTTGCTGCGCTACGGAAGAAATAAACATATAAGGAACATCTTTTAAATCTTTGTCCAATTCCACACGCATTTCATCCATCAACTCATCATCGAGCATATCGCTCTTGGAGATGGCTACCAGTCGTTCCTTATCAATTAGTTCGGGATTATATCTTCGCAATTCATCCAAAAGAATTTCATACTCCTTTGAAATATCATTGCTATCAGCCGGAATTAAAAACAAAAGTGTCGCATTTCGCTCTATATGTCGTAAAAAATAGTGTCCCAAACCTTTTCCTTCGGCAGCGCCTTCAATAATACCAGGAATATCGGCCATCACAAAACTCTGATAATCGCGATGCTGAACAATACCCAAATTGGGTGTTAATGTCGTAAACTCATAATCTGCTATCTTGGGCTTTGCGGAAGTAATTACCGACAGCAAGGTAGATTTTCCCGCATTCGGGAAGCCGACCAACCCCACATCGGCCAAAACCTTCAATTCCAAGATCACATCGATTTCTTGCCCGGGAATTCCGGGTTGGGCATATCTTGGAGTTTGATTCGTGGAGGTTTTAAAATGCCAATTGCCACGACCTCCCATACCTCCTTCTAGCAATGTCTTTTCTTCGCCATCTTCTGTTATCTCAAAAAGGACTTCCTGCGTTTTAGGATCTTTAATTACCGTACCCAAAGGGACGTCCATATAAATATCCTCGCCATCGGCGCCGGAGCTCCGCTGTTTTGAACCGTGACCTCCATGGCCCGCCTTAAAATGCCTTTTGAATTTGAAGCCGACCAGCGTCCAAAGGTTTTGATTTCCGCGAAGGATAATATGACCTCCACGACCTCCGTCACCACCATCGGGACCACCCTTCGTTATATATTTCTCGCGATGCAGATGCACAGAACCTTTGCCCCCATTGCCCGACTCGACATGAATTTTAACGTAGTCAACAAAATTGCCTTCGGTCATCTTAAGGGTTTATGGTTTATAGCTTGTGGTTTTATGGTTTAACTATAAACTCCAAACCATAAATTAATAAACTTTTACAGCTCTTCAATAACCTTCCCCAAACGCATGGTAATCTCATCGATTTCGCCGATACCGTTAACGCTATGGAATTTTCCTTGCGCTTCATAGAAATCTTTCAAGGGGGCGGTTTTTTGGTTGTATTCATCAAAACGATTGCGGATCTTACTTTCATCCCGGTCATCGGTTCGGCCGCTGACTTTGCCGCGCTCCAAAAGTCGTTGAATCAGAATTTCATTATTGGCCTCCAAAGCTATCGTCGCATCGATTTTCATATCCTTCGTGGCCAAGAATTTGTCCAAAGCTTCTGCCTGCGCTGCTGTACGAGGGAATCCGTCGAAAATAAATCCACTGGCATCTGGGTTTTTATCCACGGCATCTTCCAGCATTTTTATCGTAACCTCGTCGGGGACGAGATCGCCTTTGTCGATATACGATTTGGCCAACTTACCCAGATCCGTATCATTT
>QIJL01000537.1 GCA_003232435.1 Flavobacteriales bacterium
TTTCAAGCTTTGACAGCATCGAAATCTGTGCAGTTGGTGGCCATGGGCGATGTTTTTCAGCACGAACTGGACAATAGTTTTCAGCTTGTTTCGAAAGATTTTTCCGATCAAGTCGATGTGCCTCGCGAGAGACAGTTTTTAGGATTGGAAGCTTATAAAAATGTGATCGAAGAATGTGATGCGGTAATTTTAGCCACTCCCCCAGGTTTTCGGCCCGAGCATTTTGAGTATGCGATCGAATCGGGCAAGCATGTTTTTTTGGAAAAGCCGCTGGCCGTTGATGCTCCCGGATATCGAAAGATTATAGAAGTGGGCGAAGTGGCGACCCAGAAAAAACTGAATGTTGTCGTTGGTCTGCAGTCTCGTTATGAGATCGGGCTAAACGAAATGGTAGCAAAAATTCATGCTGGGGAAATCGGGGAGATACTTTCCGTGGATGTTTATTACAACGTGGGAATGGCTACCGTGCATCCGAGAAAACCAGACCAGACCGAATTGGAATATCAAATTAGCAATTGGCATTATTTTAATTGGTTATGGGGCGGTCAGTTGGCCGGGCAGACCATCCATCAAATCGATATTATCAATTGGATTAAAAAGGATTATCCCATAAAAGCAAGTGGAATGGGTGGCAGGGCAATGCTTGAAGGTCCTGATCACGGAGAGATTTTTGACCACCACTACGTTGAATTCGAATATGCCGACGGTTCGAAATTACACGTACAATGCCGCCAAATGGACAATTGCGCAAACAGAATGGGATTTAATATTCTGGGAACAAAGGCACGAGTAGATGAACGGTTACAAATCATCGACAACAAAGGAGAAGTGTTGTGGCACTATCGTGATAAAGATGATCCATCGTCGTCGCAAATCGAGCAAGATGTTTTTGTTGGCTCGATTTTAGGCAATAGGCCTTATGTCAATAACACTGAATATGGTGCCGAGAGCACGATGACAACTATATTTGGCCGCATGGCAATCGAGTCTGGCCAGGTTATTGATCTAGAAAAAGCAAAGGCATCTAATTTGAGTATTGTTCCCTCGGAATTTTCTTGGGATATGAAAATGCCGAATACCCCTTTGGAAGATGGAAATTATGTCATCCCAAAACCAGGAATACCAGTTTTATAACTAGTTAATTGATTTGGAAATGAAAAAAACACTTCTCACATTATTCTTTGCTTGCAATGCCTTTGTTGGCTTTGCCCAAGACACCTATAACTTATCCTCGGTTAGCAAGTTAACTATTGACGGAACTTCTACCGTCCATGACTGGACGGTTACCGCAAACACCTTGGAAGGATCTTTGAAATCGGAAGGATCATCCCCAAAAGAAATCGATTTTCAAGTAGCTGTTGCCGATATCAAAAGTGAGCGCGGCACTACCATGGATAAAAAAATGCACGCCGCATTGCAGAAAGAATCGCACCCACAGGTTATGTTCGCTTTAAGGGAAGTTAAAAATGAATCTACCTTGGTGGGCACGTTGACCATTGGCGGAAATTCACAAGATGTTGAGATAACCGGTAAAATCAGTACCTCTGGGGATAATATCAAGATTGCCGGAGAACACGGCATTGCACTGAAAGATTTCAACATAGAACCACCGACCGCAATGTTCGGCCAGGTAATTGTCGGCGACGATGTAACGGTCAAGTTCGATTTG
>QIJL01000356.1 GCA_003232435.1 Flavobacteriales bacterium
CCAATGAGGTTCTGAAACCTTGATCTGGTTTTTTCCGTAATCAAAGGCTACCAGAACAATGGGCACCATCGCCTCTTTCGCTATATAATAAAATCCCGTTTTCCATTTTTCGACTCTTTTACGAGTGCCTTCAGGGGCCAATGTTAGGTGAATCTTTTCCGACCTTTGAATCAAATCGGCACAGGCACTTACAAAATCGTTGTTCTTTGTACGATCTACCGGCATACCGCCCATCCATTTAAAATACCAGGCCCAGACCCATTTGAAAAGGCTGCTTTTGGCAACGAAATTAAACTCTTCGTTCATAACGCGACGAATCAATAATCCTAAAAAGAAATCCAAGTTGCTGGTATGGGGCGCGACGATGACCACGCATTTATCGATTTTGGGAAATTTGCCAATCAACTTCCACCCCATGAGCTTGTAGTAAATAAACTTGGCTATTTGGTGCATAGGTCTTGGGTCGATACTCGAAATTATACCCCAACCCCTTCGACTGCCTGCCCGACTATGCCACTCAGGCGGGCACTCAGGGTGACATCTTTGGGGGCCGGCTCTTAAAACTTCTACTGAAAATTCTAGATACGTATAATCAAAATTAAATTTTTCTGTAGATGGATTTCAACTTTTCAGGCGTGATGGTCTCTTTCCAGTTCTTTCCGAGGGCGTTTTCCCAGAGTGGCTCCATTTTCATTGCAACACAGACCATGGTATCGAAATCGTCTTCGGTCAAATCTTTGCAAATACCTTTCGGAAGCTCGATCTGATGTTTTTTCCTCATCCTTTTGAAAAGTTCAACACCATCGGGATAAAATTCCTCTAAATGTTGAAACACCAAACAATTACCGATTCCGTGTTTGATTCCCAATAAATAGGAAAGTCCGTAACTCATGGCGTGGGCAACTCCCACTTGTGAATAGGCAATGCTCATTCCCCCATGCCAAGAGGCCATCATCAGTTTTTCCCTCGATTCCGAAGCTTCGGGGTCACCTAAATAGACTTCCTTGCAAAGTTCCAAGGCCATTTCTCCGTAGCTTTTGCTGAATGCGTTCAGATAGGTTCCGTTTAATGATTCAATACAATGAATATAACAATCCATACCAGTATAGAACCACTGGTCTTTAGACACCCCGATAGGTAGATCAGGGTCTAAAACTACTTGGTCAAAAACCGTGTAATCTGAATTTATTCCTAATTTTTTACCCGGGCCCAACAAAACCGTAGTTCGTGAAACTTCAGCCCCCGTGCCGCTTATGGTGGGAATTCCGACATGATAAACGGAAGATTTTTGAACCAGGTCCCAACCTTGATAGTCAGCCGCACTCCCCTTATTCGTAAGCAGAAGGGAAACGGCTTTTGCCAAATCTAACATCGTACCCCCACCAATACCGACAATTCCCGAAGGAAGACTGGTATATTTACGTAGGATCATACCCACCAATTCATCGACCTGTTTCGTTTTGGGTTCTTCATCGGCAGAAACAAAAATCATTTCATCATTGAATATCAACGGAACCCTCTTGGCCAGCTCTGCCCCCATGAACACATCGTCTACCAAGAAAATAAATGGCGCATCCGAGTGTTTTCTATGCGGAAGCAATATTTCCCCGAGTTGATCAAAACTGCCCTTACCGAATACGACTTTAGGTACCTGGGGGAAATTTCGGT
>QIJL01000156.1 GCA_003232435.1 Flavobacteriales bacterium
TAAACCGTGAACACCAACGTGGATTTCGTGACCACAGCGTCAAACTCTGGTTATTACTTGTTTTTCGTTTGTGGGAAAACAAGATGGCCCGCCATGCATAGTGTTTCGGCGGGGAGGAAAGGCCCTGAAAAAAACCTTGAAGGAAAAAGAATCTTGTCGATTTATTATCGACATAAACCCGGAGGACTCTGTAAACGTTTGTACATGATGTTTAATGCGCTGGTCGGAGCGGGTGGAGAAGTCCACTATATTGCAGTTGAACCCTATCCTATTGCTCATCCCCGGATTATTCCTCATATTTTGTGGACACCGTTTCAAAAAAAGGAGGGTTTATTTTTCTGGACCTATTTTTTATTGCTCGCACCCTTTTATGCTTTTTATATTGGGAGAAAAGAAGACGTCAGTCTTGTTTCTGTTTTTGGCGGGATTTATGGGGTTTTGGCTGTTTTCCTAAAAGTTCTCCTGCAGATTCCTTTGCTGATTTTTATTCGGGCTGATGGGAAAGAAATCGCGCGGGTTTTACGTCGTGCGCCGCTGCGTTTATTTCTGGAAGATTTCTTTTTGAAATCTTCTTTTTCCTTAGCAGATCAAGTTATTGCCGTGAGTCATCCCTTAAAAAAAACGATTGTCGGGCGTTACGGCCTCAGTCCAGATAAAATTGCGGTATTGAATAATAATATTGCAGATGATTTAAATCGTGTGACTGATTGGCAGGAATGTCGTCGAAGAATCGGTTTAGACGATGAGACTTTTGTTGTATTGACGATGGCAGTGCTTGATGCGAGAAAAAACACTGAACTTCTGATCAAAGCGGCGCATTTACTGAAACAACCTGCGCTGTTTCTGATTGTGGGGGAGGGGCCGGAAAGGCCTTATTTGGAGCGATTGGTGAATGAGGCACATGGAAAGGCGCAGTTCAGATTTACAGGTTGGCAAGAAAATGTAAATGATTTTCTCGTGGTCTCTGATTTGTTTGTGCTCCCTTCAAAACATGAGGGCTGCTCCAATGCCTTATTGGAAGCCTTGTCTTTTGGTTTACCCTGTCTTACAAGTGATATCGATGAAAACAGAGATATTTTGAAGTCTGAGCTATTGTTATTTGATGTCAATGACCCTGCTTCACTTTCTGATAAAATAGAAAAGATGATGATTGATCCGGGCTATTTTAAAAAGATCAAATTGCTTTCTGAGGATGCAAGAAAAAAATTGATCTTTGATTGGGATGGCCGCATCGTGGCTTATCATCAGCGTTTACTTTTTTAGGAAGTGTTTGATTTAAAGCCGTCATCTATTTGAACGATTTTCCTGGGGTGAGTGCTTGTGTGTTTTAAACCATTCTTCTTTTTATCCGCAGATAATCTTGAGAGAGACTATTCTCTATGAAAATGATGTATTTATTTCTTTCCTGGACTCCGATCTTTCTATGAAGTGTGGCCGATGAATTTGGGCCGCTGGCATCTTATTCGAGCGGAATCTGACAATTGGCGTATTTTTGTCGATATGGTCAATGTCGGCGCTTTCCAGCTCATCGTGTCCGTTGCGGTCATTGGTAAAGATTTAATTGTTGCAAAACAATTTGGTACGACTGGTGCGATGGATGCTTTTCTGCTTGCCTTTTTACTCCCTTCTTTAGTGATGAATACGGTAAAGGTAAATGGCTCTTTTGATGTTGCATTTATTCCTGAGTTCATCCGGGTGCAGGAGCAAGAAGGAGATCATAAGGCTGGGATGCTTTTTTCCAACATCTTGGGGGCATATCTCTTTTTTCTGTTTGTTTTATCTCTTGTTCTCCTTCTGTTTTCTCCTGGGATTCTTTCCTGGCTGACTTCGGGTTTTGAAACGCAGACGAAGACTTTGACACAATCGCTTTTCCTGAT
>QIJL01000252.1 GCA_003232435.1 Flavobacteriales bacterium
TATGCTACCAAAAAATATCTTCATTAGGGCACAAAAGCCGATATTTTCGGTTCCAAACAAAAACTCAAGACGAGTTCATTGAAGGTTTTTGGGGTGCACGACAAATTTCCCTTTTCGGTTAAAAATGGTTAATTTTAAAAGAAACCATGACAGACAAAGACCAGGTTTTGGCCCTAGTAGATAAGTATTATACGGAATGGGAATCAGATCCATTGCGAACGGAGAGCGGTTATCACTACGAGATGACGTATGCAACGATGATGGAAAAAGTTGAAAAAGAGATATTCCAGCTCTCTGTCGGCAAGGTTCCCAAGAGTAAGAACACAAAAAAAAACTCCACACCCGATTCGGGAGAATAGAACTCTGCAAGAAACATATACTATCGCAATCCCCTTCGACTATGGACATAAGCAGCTATGCCCAAGAGACCATGTGCTATGTAGGCCAATACCTTGTATTCGAAGAAGCCGAGGAACTGATAAACAATTTTACGGGGGCGGATATCAATGCCAAACAGATAGAGCGGGTATGTCATTTGTACGGACAGGCCATAGAGGATGAAGATCTATACAATATCGAAGTAGACCAATATGAGGAAATCCTTCCTTGCCAGAGAGACAAGACGCATTATGTAAGCGTGGACGGCTCCATGTACCTTACCCGGGAAGACGGTTGGAAAGAGATAAAGCTAGGGCGGATATTCGAACAGCAAGACATTGTCCGTACCAGTAAGAGCAGAACGGTATTGACCGACTCGCAGTACGTGGCCCATTTGGGCGGTAGCAAGGACTTTCCGCCAAAAATGGAATACCATATCGAAAACCTGAAGAACAAGGTGTTCCTGGCCGATGGGGCCACCTGGATATGGAACTGGGTAGAGGACAATTATCCCGATAGCGTCCAGATAGTGGACTTCTTTCATGCAAAAGAACATCTGTGCGAATTCGCCAATGGGTATTTCAAGGGAAAGGATCGGGCCGGACAATGGATCGACCTACAAAGCGATCTACTGATCAACAAAGGCGTAAGCCCCGTGATAAAGGCCTTGGAAGGGATGGGCGCATCCAAGGAAAAAGAACGGTTGTTGAACTATTACAGGAAAAACGAGAAGCGGATGCAATACCACGCCTTTAAGGAAAAGGGACTGCTGATCGGTTCGGGGGCCATAGAATCGGCACACAAGGATGTACTACAGCAACGCTTGAAGCTATCGGGGCAGCGTTGGACCATGAAAGGATTACAGCAAATGGCACAGCTGAGAGTGGTCTACAAAAGCGGAAACGCCGATAGAATAAGGAAAATCATCCAAAAAGCGGCCTAAAGGGAAATTTGTCGTGCACCCCTTCGTAACTTGTACTACAAATCGTGAAAACGAATTGCTATGAAAATTATAAAGATTTCCACTGTACTCTTAACCATTTTGTTCAGTAGTGGTTGCCAATCATCAGGAAAAAAAGACAATACGAATAAGCAGAATGTCGCACAAGCTGCGTCAGAAATGGATAAAAAAACTCCTCAAGATTTAAGCCCTTACGAAACGGCATATTTTGCCAGTGGTTGTTTTTGGTGTGTCGAGGCCATTTTTGAAAGTGTAAAAGGCGTCAAAGAAGTA
This sequence comes from Flavobacteriales bacterium, assembly GCA_003232435.1. Lineage (GTDB taxonomy): Bacteria > Bacteroidota > Bacteroidia > Flavobacteriales > Flavobacteriaceae > Aurantibacter_A. Next base: position 1,613 of record QIJL01000252.1, read on the forward strand.
ATCTCAGGCTATTCGGGAGGCAAAGAAAAGAATCCAA
>QIJL01000071.1 GCA_003232435.1 Flavobacteriales bacterium
TATCGGTTTTTCTATAGATTATATGTTCTTCTACATCCTTACTGCTGCTTGGTACAAAGTAGAGTTCTATCTCTTTTTCGCTAACAATTACGTTATTAAAAACAGGAGTAACGGGGGGTATCGTGTCGGGTCTAACAACTGCAATTATATCTGAGAATATGGATTGATTATAATTGAAGTCCAGCGCCTTTACTCTGTAATAGATTTTAGGAGTTAATGAATTCAGGGTAACTGTATCTGCAAATACTGTCTGAACAGCTAATGAGTCCCACATATCTTTCTTGTAGTATTCTTTAATAACAGAGAATTCGTGTTCCGGGCTATTGGCTTTGAATAACATGTAACCTTTCAGATCTTTTTCTTTGCCCAATTTTGCTGTTATAGTTACAATACCTAATGAATCAATAATGGCTGATGAAATTTGTGGTTTTATTGGTGGTATACTGTCAATCAGAGCGACATACGCAGAGTAAGATGAACTTAAATTTCCAGCTGTATCAATTGCTGCAACCACGTAATAATTATTTTCTTCATTACTGAATGTTGTGTCAATAAAATTTCTAGCGACGCTTGAGAGTAATTTTTTATGCAGAATTTTAAATTCCCCTTTATCTCTATTTGAACGGGAAACAAAAAATCCTTTCAGATCGCTAAGGTCTCCATTTATATCCCATTCAACAAGTACTTCTTTGGGCTTAATATGAGTCGGCTGTTTTAAGCTTGGACTGTTTGGTGGCGTAAGATCTCGAGGCATTCCTTTTACTTCGGCAAACAATATTTTTTCACCAAAAGAAGAATTCCCATAGAAGCGGTACCGATACCATTTGTAATTTGTTAATGAATCATCCATAAAAGATCCATTAGTGGGACCATCAAACCCTGAACCTTTGGAAGCGTAAAATGGTATTGTATTCAAAGACTTAAATTCGGTCTCTCCTTCTTCTGCTCTTTCTACAAAATAGCCGGAGAGTTCAGGTTTATAAGACCATGCGAATGATAATTTTTTATCTCCAGTATATACAAAAACTTCATTTTTGTATTTATCGAGATTCGTACTTGCTTTTATATTTACAATTCCATCTTCAATTTCATAAATAGAAGATTTGGCATTTAGTTTTATTCGATAAGTATAAGTTTTGCCTGCTTTCACAGTATTGTCAATAAAACCTAAACCTAAAGCCTTGGCAACCGTGGCATCTTTAATAGCCGTCAATACAAATACTGAATAAACCACATCTTCTTTATTTTTCTGTTCATTTAATTCTGCTATGCCCTTGTCCAGATTAATTGTGCTTCGTTCGGCATCTTTATCAGAAAATAGAAAATCAGCAGCCAATTCCAGGTTTGATTTTGTCTCAGGATTTTTCTCACTGGCAATTAGAGAATCCCACTCGGTATTAGAAAAAGTTTTCACTGTGATAATTTTTTCAAACTGATTCTTGCCTGAATCGCTTCTTTCGATTGTGAAGCTATTCTCGAAACCCAAACGCAATATGGTTTTGTTATCCGGAATCCATCTGAGTTCCGCACCTGTAGAAGTGTATCTTCCAACTGCAGCAATCTTGCTCTTTGCAATATCTGATTGTCCATAAATGATAATAGGAAGTATTAGAGTAATTACTACTAAACTGATAATTTTTTTCATGAT
>QIJL01000123.1 GCA_003232435.1 Flavobacteriales bacterium
CTGCCACTAATATCTATGCAATCGGAGATGTCATCAAAGGAGCTATGCTTGCACACAAGGCAGGGGAAGAAGGTGTTTTGGTAGCCGAGCAATTAGCAGGTCAAAAACCACATATCGATTATAATTTGATTCCCGGGGTGGTTTACACTTGGCCGGAAGTTGCCGCAGTAGGCAAGACAGAGGAGGAGTTGAAAGAAGCGGGAGTGGAATATAAAGTCGGGCAATTCCCGATGCGTGCATTAGGCCGTTCACGAGCCAGTATGGACCTCGACGGTTTCGTAAAAATATTGGCCGATAAGGCTACAGATGAAATTCTTGGTTTTCACATGATCGGGGCAAGGGCCGCAGATTTGATAGCGGAAGCTGTAGTTGCCATGGAATATCGAGCTAGTGCCGAAGATATTTCTCGCATGTCGCATGCGCATCCCACATTTGCCGAGGCTGTAAAAGAAGCTGCGTTAGCAGCTACGGAAGATAGAGCGTTGCATATCTAATTTAAACCTAACAGGTCTTCAAGACCTGTTAGGTTTTGTAAGCGAAAGACCCCAAAGGTTTTACCTGTGCTGAACTCGTTTCAGTAAAAACCTTTGGGGTCTTTCTTTTTTTAAACGTACTTAGAATTTGAAAAAGCGAATCTAATTCTTCACAAACCCTAATAACTGAAGTGCCTTGCTAAAAAGAGCCTTTAATGTACGTTGAAGAAAAAAGGCGCTACTCTCCAAAACATTCCAAAGATATTTTTGAATTACCGAAAGTTTTGATTTTATAACCACTTCGTGCTTATCGTACAACAATGCCAAATAAGAGCATATGATCATAAAAGCAATTGCCCCTAAAACTGCTGCCCATGGGCTTAAGGAATGTTCGAAGAAACCATAGAGCCCTAGTCCTGTAAAACTTCCGTAGAGAATTATAAAGTGGATTACATAAACCGATAAAGTATTCTGGCCGATTCGCAACAAAGTAGTATTGGTCAAAAACTTTCGGACCAGCATAAAAATCGCAAACACCCCTAAAACATCCCCTAATCTGATAAAGAGATAATTGTTGAAAAAGATATCTGCGAAAAGTTGAATTCCAGTTAGGGCATTTAGTTGGTGGAATAGGGGAGACGCAATTGCCGTGGGATAAAGGTTCTTGTGCTCTTTGTATCTATAAAAAAGAACGGATAGAAATCCGCCAAAACTAGCGTAACCGAACCAAGGAATTATGGTAAACACCGAACCGTTGGCTTTGCTAAAATAATTGGCAATTGCATCCGGGAGCAGGCCAAAATTTGCTGTCTTGTATATGGGCTCAAAAGCAAACAATAAGCAGGTCGTAACTACTAGAACAGTTGGCAACAAAAATTTCTTCCTGTTAGCGGTCAATAAATAAATCCCGATGATTCCGAGTATCGAAAGACCGATGCAATGCAGTACATCCACTAAAAAGAAAGAATCATAGATCTTCCCCTGAAATAGTCCGAATATATTGGAACGCAATAAATAACCGATGAATACGAGTTGTAATCCACGACGAATTCCCTTTCTTATCCGAGGATTTTCAAATCCCTTTTGAGGCACCCGAATTAATAAATAGGTAAAAATAAATCCGGAGACGGCAAAGAAAACGGGGGCGGTCATACCCCGAAAGTATTTCCAAGAACTATAGCCAATATCCGCGTTGTCGCGAAAAGCATCGCCGAGCAAGCCATCCACGAAATGACCCTGCAGCATCATGAGAATTGCCCATGCGCGCATTGCATCGATAAAATAGAGTCTGTTTGTTTTCTTTTCCACCTTGGCTATGTACGTGCGAACCGGTCGGACAGGTTTTGCACCGCAAAATTATACAAAATTCATCCAACTTTCTTGGTAAAGGCCTATTTTCGTGCCGATTTTTAAAACGAGAATATGGCGACTATATTGGCCTTCGCGGGCAGTAATTCAAGTACTTCGATTAATTTTCAATTGGTTAAATATTCCGCATCGTTGATAGAGAATCACAAGATTCAACTGTTGAACATGGCAAATTACCCTTTTCCGATGTACAGCGAGGTTATTGAAAAAGAGAAAGGCTTTTCGAATTCATTGGTCGAATTGAAAAACGATCTCAAAAAAGCAGACGGACTTATCATTTCCGTAAACGAGCACAATAGCAACCCTTCGGCTTACTTTAAGAACATTATCGATTGGTTATCGCGTTTGGAACGCAAATTCTTGGACGATAAAAAAGTATTGTTGATGAGCGCATCTCCCGGCGGACGGGGAGGTGTTGGAGCTTTAGGGGTTGCAGAACAAATGTTGCCACGCTTTGGTGCCGAAATAGTTGCTACATTTTCGTTGCCATCTTTCTACGATAATCTTGACTCGAAGCAGGGGATTAAGGATAATGACTTGGCCGAGGCCCATAAAAAAGCGTTAAATCAATTCTTGGATGCCATCTAAAGCCGGTGAAGGATTTACGTTCAATTGTTTTGATGCCAATATTTATGGCCAATACCATGAACCAGATGATGTAAGAGCGGTCGTGGTACTCGTCCATGGTTTTGGAGAACATTCGGGACGGTATCATGAAAATGTGATTCCCGCACTTCTTGATTGCGGATTGGCCGTGGTTACCTATGACAATATCGGACATGGGAAATCAG
>QIJL01000280.1 GCA_003232435.1 Flavobacteriales bacterium
AGGGCAAGTTTTTTAAGACCTTAGATTGACCGCCCATCCGGGGATTGCAGATACCGAATACATTTCAAACGCTATCTCTCTTCTCATTCCCCCTTTTCACTTTCTTGCCGTAAAACATATAAGTATGTTTCTCCAGCCTGAAGTCTGGCGTCCAGCGCTGGATGTTAGGCTTTAGCCTAAGTTTTTTTATTAACTTGAATCTGTAATTACATTGACAGAAAGTGGAGAAAAGGGCTAAACTATTATATAAGAAAGGTTGACCGGCAACCTTTAACGAAGTTCGTCTATTAACAAATTAGCCTCTTGAAATCTATCTTGGAGTGTAGTTGTAACATATGGAAAATACGGATAAATTAAACCAATCGCGTCTTTTTCAATATATTCATGGGTACAGATTCACACAACTGATTTATGTTGCCGCTGAACTGAAGGTCGCCGATTTCTTAAAAGACGGTCCTAAAGATAGTCACTTTCTTGCCGCAAGAACCAATACCCATGAACCGAGTTTATATCGGGTTTTAAGGGCGTTAACCAGTATCCAATTTTTTAAGGAGTCTGAACAAGGATTTGAACTAACAGACCTTTCGCAGTTTATAATTTCAGATTCACCAAAGTCGTTAAGAGTGCTTGCTATAATGCGCGGAGAAGAAGTGAACTGGAAACCATGGGGAGAACTTTTGTATGCGGTAAAAACAGGCAAGAACCCCTTTCAGAAAGTTTTTGGGATGGACTTGTTTGAGTATTATGAAGCGCATCCTTCATCTGGTCGGACCTTTAATGAAGGGATGAATATTACAACACAACATGATATTAAAGCCATTTTAGATCAATATGATTTTTCTTATGCAAATACCCTTATTGAAATCGGTGGGGGGCTTGGGCGATTGTTGTTTGCGATTTTGGAAAAATATCCAGACAAGAACGGCATACTTTATGATCTGCCGCATGTGGTTAAAGGTGCGTATACTTTGAGAGCCCAATTTCAGATCGAAAATCGTTGTGAGATTGTTGGCGGTGAATTTTTCAGCACCGTTCCCAGTGGCGGGGATGTGTATCTATTAAAACGTATCATCCACGATTGGGACGACGAACGGGCTTCAAAAATTTTACGGAATTGCCATCAAGCCATGAAAGACGAAGGTAAAATCGTGATTTTTGAAACCATGGTTCAGAATGATTATGACAATCCCGAGGGAAAGGTAAATGATACGCATATGATGATTGTTACCCCCGGAGGTAAAGAGCGAACAAAGGAAGAGTTTTCCAAATTATTTCAATCGGCAGGATTTTTACTCACACAAGTAACACCTATTGGTAAAGGTTTATATGCCGGCCTATATGCCATTGAAGGGATACGCCAATAATCGATTCATGTCATAACTAATTGATAATGATGCGTTACAGCGAACTGGTACCGCCGCCTGCGGCGTCGGCCCCAGTCGCTGAGCTTGGAGATTATCTTTATAACTAATCATTTATTTCTTGCATGGTGTTCACGTATATGTTAACCTAATGCCATGAGAACAATAATCTTTTATAGGACTCCAACCGGCAAGTGTCCTGTTGAGCAATTTTTGGACAATTTATCAAGCAAGCAGGCTCAAAAAGTTACCTGGGTTTTGCAATTGGTTGAGGAACTTGATTTTG
>QIJL01000268.1 GCA_003232435.1 Flavobacteriales bacterium
GCCGAAGTGAGCCTGCCGAAGTACTTGTGCTGAGCGCCCGCCTGAATGACAAAGTCGGGCAGGTAGCCGAAGTATTGGCAAGAAGGCCCCTGTTTGCAGTTCAATACAGGTGAAAGGGAGTGTCAACGCTCCCAAGGGATTTCTCACTTCGTTCGGAATGACAAAAGGGGAGGGAAGCACTTCGGCTGAACAGTTACCTTTAAATCATAATCACCGATAAATCATCGCATTTTTAAAATTACTCTTATCTGACTTAAGGTCAATTAGAAAGCCATTGATAACCGCATAATGAATGACCCCATCTTTTTCAAGTAAAAAGGTGGGGTTTATTCCTACTTCTAGATTTAAGTCCGGCACTTTGTAATTCTTTCCGATGAGATTTAATGGTAGCGTTGATTCCAACATCGATTCAGGAATTTTCTCGACCCGAACATAAGTATAACCTTTTCTCAAAAGGTAACGCGGATTTTCAACATGATTACCGATATCTTCAATTGATTTTACTATTTCAGGATATACTTTGCCAGCTTTAATTTTATAACCGGTTGCATCAAAAGTCTCATAGCCGTAAAAAGTCGAAAGGTCACCTTGGTCAATAATACGGCCGCTGTACCAAAAATCGTTATTACCTTCTTTATCAACTTCCAAACGGTTCATTCCCAAATCGAGAATATATTTTTTTCCCAATAGGTCATAGGTCGCATTTTCGATTTTCAGGTCGAACAGCTTTCTATCGTTTTCCGGAATCTTCTCATAATCCTCCAGCGGAATATCTTTGTAATTCTCCTTGGCAATCGTATAAATTGCGGAAAGAATCGAAACGTAGTTCAGTTTTCTGATTTCCTGTTTTTCGCGGTCATTGGCGTAGCCGCCAGATTCGATCAAAATGGTATTCGTGCCCCATTTCTGTATGTTATCGCCAAAAGCCCTAGGCTCGAAATCATCGTTGTACCTTCCAACTTGTCCGGGTGCATATTTCTGAAGAATGTTGTTCATAAAGACGATCACCTTCATCGCATTGCCACGCCCCTCATTAATATCTTTTTCATAGTTGTAGGCCGGAGCTAAATACGAAATGGTCGCAGGTTTTTCTGTGCGTTCAGCATTGTAATAGCGACTCTGGTCGTGAAGGTTGAATCCGAAATCGGCATCAAGACTATCACGAACCCGCTTTAAGGTCTGCCCTTCGGGGGATTGTAATCGTAGCGCGTCGCGATTGATATCAATACCTAAAAGATTTCGGCGCTGAAAGCGTTCCGCTCCGTCAGGATTCAACATCGGTAGAAAATGTACCGTGAGATTACTTAAAATTGCTTGCTTTTCTTCCTTGAAATCATCACTTGCCAAAAAGTTGATAATATCGAATATTGCCTGGGTGGCGGTAGGCTCGTCACCATGCATTTGAGACCAGAGAAATACATCGGTCTCTCCCGAACCGATACTAACAAGCGATAGACTTCTTCCTTCGATAGATGTTCCCATCTTTTTCACAGTAAAACGAGAATCGCCTTTTAGTTTGTTCAACAAGGGCTTGATTTCATGATGCTTTATACGCCTTTTGTCTAGACTAGCCTCTTTGTACTTTTCATAGGTTTCATAAAGTGATTCTGTGATGTCTCCCTCTTGGGAAAAACCAGAAAT
>QIJL01000250.1 GCA_003232435.1 Flavobacteriales bacterium
TTTTGCAATTCGGAAATCCGTTTTTTTTGTTTTTCCACCAATTTTTCTCGTTGGCTTCGTTCCCAATCATTCCCCATGAATTTTTGAGTAACGAAAACATTGGAAGCATGAACTACAAATAGAAATGCCCAGAAAAGAATGACCCATAGAAACCAGTCGTATTCAGCGCCATATTTTAGAATCTTATTGAGCAAAATCAAAAAGACACTACCGATTAAAAAAATCACGAAATGGGTATAAAGCCTTTTCTTTTGTTTGATGCGTGCGTGCGCCGTTTCCAACAATTCATGTTGTTCTAAATGAACTTCAGATTTTTTTTTGTTCTTCGAGAACATGTCAATGGCTATCTTTATTGCAAAGATAAGCCAATTACCAATTTATTATTAATGGAAAACGTACGAAACCAATTCCCGATACTTAACCAGTATATCTACTCCAATACGGCATCCGCTGGCTTGTTGAGCGAGCCCTTAATGAAATGGAGACAAGCCCATGACAACTCCTATTTGCTCAACGGCAGCAATATGAAAACCAATGCCATGCGTAATGAAACGCCTGAAACAAGAAAAACCGTTGCGGATTTCTTCGGTTGTAAAACCCAGAATACCGCATTGCTACCGAACTTTTCATTAGGTCTGAACATACTTTTAGAAGGATTGGACAAGAGCCATAAAGTGTTATTGCTAGAAAGCGATTACCCGTCGGTAAACTGGCCGTTCGAATACCGAGGATTCGATATTTCATACGCAAAAATCGATTCGCGCCTAGAAGAAAATATCTTGGAAAAAATTGAATCTGAAAATATTTCGGTACTAGCATTGAGCCTTGTGCAATGGATCAATGGCGTTAAGGTCAATATGGATTTTCTTAAGGAGCTGAAAAGTTCATATCCGCAATTAATGATCATCGCGGACGGCACTCAATTCTGTGGCACCACCGATTTTAATTTTGAAGATTCAGGTCTTGATGTTCTCGGGGCCAGCTCATATAAATGGTTATTGTCGGGCTATGGCAACGGTTTTATGTTGTTCAAGGATAATGTAAAGGAAAAATGCTCCATAAAGACAATCGGGTTCAATGCAGCCAATATAAATCTGGAAGGAAGGAAGGAAGAGATAACGTGCGATTCGCGAAACATTTTGAACCCGGACATTTAGATACTCTCAATTTCGGAAGTCTTAAGTTTTCTTTGGATTTTTTGAACAATTTGGGAAAACAAAATATTGAGAAGAAGCTCAAGGAATTATTCGAAAAAGCGAAAAATGAGTTTGCAGATCTGGGACTTTTAGAGGATGCCGTGGTCGAAAGAGCAGCACACAGTACTATTTTTAATATTAAGGGTGATGAAACCCTGTTTAATAAATTGACGGAGAATAAGATTATCTGCTCGCAACGCAGTAGCGGAATTCGGTTGAGTTTTCACATCTACAATTCGGAAAACGATATTGATGCCATTGTAAAAATATTGAAAACAGGGCTTTAACTTTTATCTGTTCTTAAAATTAGTGCCTTATAAATTGGTATGGCGTTCTAAATATTACCTCTGTTAAACCGCCACAACTCCCTTGATATGAGGATGCGGATTATAATCGACCGGAGCAAAATCATCAAACTTGAAATCGAAGATATTTTTGACTTCAGAATTTAAAATCATTTTTGGAAGCGATCTCGGCTCACCGGGGAGCGCCGCCAGACCGTGGAAGAAAGAGCTATGGTGAAAACCAGCTCCACGCCGAGAAATCGGAAGCGTTACCGAACCCAGGGAGCCTGGGGAGGCTAGGCGAAAGGACCAAGTTCTTGAACGGGCAAGAGGCGGGGATAAAAAAGGACATCGTAGAATTGATCGATACACAGCCAGAGGTAAGGGGCGCCATAAAAAAACATCCGCTATACCAGGGGCGGGACATCTTACCGCAGTAACGGCCCTAGCGGAAACGAACGGGTTCGAACTGATCAGGAACAAAAAGCAACTTACCGGTTATGCGGGTTTCGGTGTGAAGGAAAAATTATCGGGGACCTCTGTAAAAGGAAAACCGAGAATATCGAAAAGAGGCAATGAACATCCAGGAAAGGCCATGCACTTTCCCTCTCTTTCCTCGGTCAAGTACAATCAAAACCACAGCGGCCCCTATACACGGGTCGTATCGAAAAACGGAATCAAAATGAAAGCATTGATAGCGGTACAAAGAAAGATGCTAGAGTTTATCTATGTGATATTCAAAAACAGATCGGTCCATCAAGATGACCGCCAAGAAAAAAGAGCACCCTGCACAAACGTGGAAAATGCCCTTTTACAAACTGGCTTATAGCCGTTTTCGAAAACAATATTAATTGAAAATCGAAAAATCCCTTGATATTTAACACAGAATCTATCGGGAGAAGGCTTTTGTGGTCTGATGAAGTCATTTTTTGGTTGCATCCGCCTCTGGCGGACGGAAGCGAAAAACGACAAAACCAGGGTGCAAAACCTGCCTGCCTGCAGGAAAGATTAACTCAAGACGAGTTCTTTTACGAAAACCCTTGAAGCGAAGTAATTTTCAGCGAAAAATACTCAAACTTGATTTCTTGATAAGACAGGAAAAACAAATGACAGGCGCGGCAAATAAAGCCCCATACTTGTATTGTTTTGACAAGAAAAAGTATGAAAAGT
>QIJL01000150.1 GCA_003232435.1 Flavobacteriales bacterium
GGTTTCTTTGTTGTCCGGTAAACTTTTTTGAAACCCGTATCGATAGCTGTAATCACTGATGATCCACGGTAAACCAAGGCTCGGCACCTTGATTTTTTAGATTTTGGACAATGTTCTGAAATAGCTAAAAACACTTTGCTTTCAATATCGATCCTCGATCGGTTACAGTTCGGTCTTACGTCTTATGTCTAGTAGCGATCTGTGCTGAGCTTGTCGAAGTAAGCGGTCTAGGGTCCCCGCCCGAATGACTGGTCGGGCGGGTTTAACCTGACACTATTGATTTGGTATGTTTCTTGCTACGAATATACCGATAGGACCCGCCAAAAGTCTCCGACTTTTTTCCGTAACCGCCGCAGAATATGATTTTTAAAAATATTTTGATTCGAAAGTCTTCCATATTGCCGTGTTTTGCAGTATTGGTTCTTGCATGCTCTAGTGACAATAATCCTAAAATAGAAGCGATTCCTGTGGATGACACTCAAGAATCTACAATTGCCCTAAAAAATGCCAACCCGAATGTACTGGTGGGTTCCCCATTAAGCCCTTCATCCCTCGATATAGAAAAATATGTGAATATTCCTAAAACCGAATTCAGTACTGGGCAATCTCTGTGGTACGCCAGATGGAATGGTTGGCTAGGGCAGCGGGAATACAATTTTACCAACCTTAACAAGACTATCGATTTCATGGACGAGAATCAAATTATCTCTCAGGTGCACATGATTATCGGACCGGATTTTTATATGCCCGATTGGCTTTTAGAGGGAACTTGGTCTGGCGAAGAATTGGATGCTTTGCTTAAGGATTTGATTTTCGCAATGATGGATGAAAACGATAATAAAAGTAAGGTCGATACTTGGAATGTGGTCAATGAAGCATTTGACCAAGACGGAAGCTACTCAGAAATGTTCTGGAACCAACTCGGTTGGGAAGATGATGGGTCGGGGTTATCGGGCGAAGACAAAATCAATGACAGACATCCCGTTTTCATAAGAAAAGCCTTTGAGTATTGTCGCGAAAAGACCTCCAAAAAGCTAGAATACCGTGATTATCTGATAGAAAGTAGCAATCCTGAAAATGGATGGGACAAAAAACAAAAAGCGGTCTTCCAACTAATGAAACATATGTTGAACTCCAATATACCAATCGATGTGATTGGCATTCAAGGACACCACGATATCGGCAATGTTGATTGGGTTACCAATGTAAATGGGGTAAAACAGGCAACTGAAAAGTTTAAATCCTTAGGTCTTGAAGTACATATCACCGAAATTGATTTTGGCACCAAAGACAGGAGTTGGAGTACCGCACTTGCCGAACAACAAAAATCAGATTACTACGATTTTGTAAAAAATGCTGTCGAGGGCGGTGCGACCAGAATATATACCTGGGGAATTCAAGACGGCCTCGATACAGGGTGGCGTACCAATGAACATCCACTACCTTGGGATGAAAACCTCGAGAAGAAACCGGCCTATTTAGGAATTTTACAGGCTCTTGAAGATACTAAATAGATTAATCGAAAAGAATTCCCCCTAGGCTCTGCCTCGGGGTTTCCGATTTACCTCTCCTTGGGAGAGGTCGGAACTGCCTTTTTGCAGTTTCGGGTGAGGCAAAATACCAA
>QIJL01000485.1 GCA_003232435.1 Flavobacteriales bacterium
CTTGCCGGGCTTTAGCCCAAACCGAACATTGGCATTTAAATGCCCTAGTCGATAAAATTGAATTTATCAACGCAATAATAAACTAGAGCCTGTATTTTAGATAGAACAAAACCCCGAATATGAGTCTTCAGCTCTAAAAACGGGGTATTATCTAAAATACGTATGGCCAAGACCTGCCAACCGGCAGGCTGGTACGCAGATTTGACAATTTTCAGCACAGATTTTCTTTCACTTGGCCAAACCTCGATTTACCACAATAATGAAAGTTTTGAAAGCGATTGGGGGACAAGTTCAGGTAAATCCAATTTCTGCCTAAAAAAATAACGACACCACAGCAAAGCCATAACAAATAGTGCAATAAAGTGCTTTAGTTAACGACTTGGGCATATTTGTAAAGCCTACTCCCGATACCTCAATGTAAATTTGTCTTTAAAATTGTAAATTCAGTTTTTCTAAATCAATCACTATGGGATTACAAAATTCTATTGGCCGGTGTTTTGCAATGGGCTTCCTTTTGTTGACTGCCTGTTCAAGTCCGAAAAAGGAATCTGCTACGCTACTGATATATGGCGGCCCCATTTATACTGTTGATTCAACTCAGGCTATGGTGGAGGCGGTCGCTACCAAAGACAGTGTCATTCTTTTTGCCGGTAGCCTTGCAGAGGCCGAACAGTACAAAAACGACCAAACCCAACTCATCGATCTAGAAGGCAAAACCATGACGCCGGGTTTGATAGAAGGGCACGGCCATTTTATGGGGTTGGGTTATAATGAATTGAACCTTGACTTGATCAACACTACGAGCTATCAAGAAATAGTGGATGCAGTCGCCGAAAAAGTAAAAACCACCGCACCAGGAGAATGGATTACGGGTCGAGGCTGGCATCAAAGCAAATGGGAAGAAATGCCAGAAGTAACGGTAAATGGCTTTCAAACACATGATCTCTTGAGTGCGGTGTCACCAGATAATCCCGTGTACCTAAGTCATGCCAGTGGTCACGCAGGTTTTGCCAATGCCAAGGCTATGGAAATCGCGGGACTGCAAGTCTTATCGAAGGAAGGAATTGATAAGTTCGAGGTTGAAGGCGGTGAAGTAATGCGCGACGAAATAGGAAGACCTACAGGCATTTTCAACGAGCGCGCCCAGAACTTGATTCGAAAACATATTCCGCAAAGCACTCCTGAAAAAAACACCAAAGCTTTTGAACTGGCCGTAGCCGCTTGCCACAGAAATGGAATTACCGGCTTTCATGATGCCGGTGTCGGTAGGGAAACCATTGCCCTCTATGAAGAAATGAAGACTGGGGGTAAAATGCAAATCCGTATGTACGGCATGCTTACGGGGTGGGACAAAGATCTACTTAAAGAATGGTATGAAAAAGGGCCTATGGTAGATCCTGATAATTTAGTGACCATCCGCTCGGTAAAATTGAACTGCGATGGAGCCCTGGGTTCACGAGGAGCTTGGCTATTGGAGGCCTATACGGATCGACCGGGACACTTCGGTCACGAAACCCTTTCGATGGACTTCGTAAAAGAGACCGCTCTAAACGGATTGCAACATGGCTTTCAAGTTTGCTCGCATGCCATAGGTGATCGAGCCAATAGGGAAATACTCGACCGAATCGGCAATCGACGAATCGCCCGACGCAACTACGGATCATCGATTTCGAATCGAGCATGCGCAGCATTTACATCCTGACGATATTCCCCGATTTGCCGAGCTTGGAGTTATCCCTGCCATGCAAGCCGTGCATATGTCTTCAGACAGACCTTGGGCCATTGATCGTTTGGGTGAAAAGCGCATCAAGGAAGGTGCTTATATGTGGCAAGACCTATTAAAGAGTGGTATAC
>QIJL01000055.1 GCA_003232435.1 Flavobacteriales bacterium
TGCTCAGTGGAAACAAAAATCAGGTTTTAGCGGATAAATACGGACTTGTTCTTTCTGAAAATCTAGCAAAAAAGCTTTTCGGATCAAACGAAAAAGCCATTGGCAAAACAGTAAACTGGAATTATGAATGGTCAGACGGTGGTGGAGAGGAAACACTTCAGGTTTCCGGGGTGTTCAAAACCCCTCCCGTCAACTCAACCTTGCAATTTGATTACTTAGTACATTCCGATCTTTTGATTGATGACGATTATAATGCAGGAGATTGGAACGGGCATTATGCCAGGTCGTTTTTGGTGTTGAAAGAGGACACGAACATTGACGATTTCAATAAAAAAATCGGTAATTATCTGGCTTCGAAAAGAGAAGGAAAATATACCATGACCTCGTTTTTGCAAAAATTTTCCGAGAGGTATCTCAAGAATCCATATGAAAACGGAGTACAGGTTGGAGGCCGCTTCGAGTATGTTGGCCTTTTTATTCTAATTGCGTTCTTCATTCTCTTTATTGCTTGTATCAATTTTATGAATTTGTCCACGGCGCAGGCTGGCAGAAAAATGAAAGAGGTAGGTGTAAAGAAAGTCGTTGGTGCCAATCGTCGGTCGTTGGTCATTCAATATTTAAGTGAGTCCGTTTTATTATCCTTTTTAGCCTTGGGGGTAGCATTGCTACTGGTAATCTTGCTCTTGCCACAGTTTAACGCCCTAGTTGATAAATCGATAGAATTAAGTTTGGGATGGAATGAAATTTTCTGGCTCATGGCCATCGTCTTGTGTACTGGTCTTATAGCGGGAAGCTATCCGGCATTCAGGCTTTCTGCCTTTAAACCCGTTGAAGTTTTGAAGGGGAAACTACATACTTCTTTTGGAGAGTTTTGGATGAGAAAAGGGTTGGTGGTATTTCAATTCGCGATATCCATAATTTTTATTATCGGGGTTCTGGTAGTCAATAAGCAAATAGAATATACCCAGACCAAGAATCTTGGTTACGAGAGGGATAATGTCGTACGATTTATGATGGGAAGTAATAATAAACAACCCGAAGCTTTCTTGGCAGAAATCAAAAAAGTTTCTGGCGTAAAAAATGTTGGGGCCATGAACGGCGATTTTTTGGATGGCCTAGATAACAACGGGGGCTGGTCTTGGAATGGTAACGAATCGAACAAGGGTGTTCTTTTTCAAGCGCCCCGCTTGAGTTATAATGCCATAGAAACCTTAGGAATGGAGCTGCTGGCAGGCCGTACATTTTCTAAGGACCACAACGATGATTTTGACAAGATCATTATAAACGTATCTGCTTTGGAATTAATGAGTCTGGAAAACCCAATTGGCAAAATACTCGATAAGGGGGATGGACAAAAACAGGAAATTATAGGAGTTGTCAAAGATTTCCAATACGGTTCTATCCATAAAAAAGTAGAACCGCTTATCATAAGATTTAGAGAATTCGGCAGGGATGTAATGGTAAAGATAGCGGGAGGCACCGAAAGGGAAACACTGATGCAAATAGAAGAGCTCTTTACCGAATTCAATCCCGGTTATCCGTTTGATTATTCATTCTTGGATCAAGATTATCAAGCCTTATACAAGTCTGAAAGTAGAGTGGCCGATCTTTCCAATTATT
>QIJL01000189.1 GCA_003232435.1 Flavobacteriales bacterium
GATAAAAAATTGTCTCTTCCAGAGAAATATTCCCGTCATCCAAGACGGCCAGAGATGCCTCAGGACTCTCTACTTCTTCTGCAACCGCCTGGCTTTTTCCCCCTAAAAAAACAAGAAAAAGGAGCAGGGGGATCATCGCAAAATACCGGGGTAGAATCATAAAACAATGGTGACAGATGCCGATATAAGTGTCAACCAATTCACAGCCTCCATGCACTTGAAAATACAAGCGTTTAATACGATATAACTTCATAAATCGATCTGCTGGGTTTACACATCCTCCCTCTGTTATACTCTCCTTCGAAATACAGGGCTCAATAAATGAGGAGTTCATAAATGTTTAATGATCCCAGCCGATTTATCGAAGAAAAATTACAGAAGAAATTTCTATCCATCAACACCATACGTGACGGCATCATGGCCGCCTTGCTTCTGAGTTTCCAAGAAACAACCGATAAGAGAGACGATCCCTCAGCTTACGAAACATGGTGCAAGAAAAAAGCCAGCGAAATTCGAACAAGAGCCGATAAAGCCTTTACGGAAATTGACGCCCCTTCCGAATACCCCACTCTGGAACAATTAAAACAAGTCACAGCATCACTCAGAAAATCCTATGGCATTGAGCAAGGACCCGAAACAAAAAAGACCGATTTTGAAACACGATGCCAAGCCCTCTTCGAAAAATTTGAAGACGGGCTCTGAAAACATCACAAATAAGACCGTAACACCACCAACAAGAGACGATACCCCGCAAGACCCAGTACCCTCCAACGATCTTGACAAAATGAAAGCATTTCAATATTATGACTTCGCTTCATACTCAAGCATAGGCGCAGCTCTTGGATTCGAGTTCTTATTCGGCTTGAGTACAGTGGTGCAGTGCGATATCAAGTGTGTAGGATCGTTTTAAGCTAGTTTTTGAAAGAGAGTTAACTAGATTGAGCACAAAGAACAATTTTGCAGCCTTTTTTAGTTATCTCAATGTAGTTACCTCATTAAAGGAGATACATATAATGAACAAGACTTCTAAAGTGTTGGGTTTCGCACTTGCGATGGGTTTGGTGGCAGCGCCCGCATTTGCAAAATACGCAGAAGGCCCTGTCAGTGGCGGCGGGAGCATCAAAGGAAAAATCTCATTTAAAGGCGATCAACCCGCCCCCATTGAGTTTAAACTCGCACAATGGCCACAAGCCGATTTTTGCGGAAAATTCGACGCCGTAGATGGTGTACGTAAACGTCAGGATGTCCGTGTTAAAGACGGTGGACTCGGAGACGTTGTCGTCTACATTGAAAAAATAAAAAGTGGAAAACCTTTTGAAAAAATTGAAGCCAAATTCGTATCCGACGGTTGTCGGTTTTTGGTTGCAGAAGGTGAAGGCCCCTCACGTCAGGTTACGGTTGTCGTTAATTCAAAAAAGACGGGCAAAAAATCAACGCTCAAGGTCTTAAACATGGACGCCGATGAGAGTGATCCTAAAACAGCCTCAGGCGTTTTGCACAACCCACACGGTTATGATGTTAAAGGTTTTTTGAGCAAGACCACCTTCAATAAACCGCTTCCAAACAAAGATCAGGAAGTCACCTTAAAAGTCAAAAAAATCTGGTTCAAAA
>QIJL01000521.1 GCA_003232435.1 Flavobacteriales bacterium
TCACGATAATAGTTTATTCCCGTAGTATATAATTCTAGCGCATCAGAGGCACTTCGACCATTCCATGGATCTCCGGAGGCATGCGCCGCCTGCCCGAAAAACTCTACTTTAAAATCTACCAAAGCCAGGGTGCTTTGAACATCTGCTTCCGTTTCGGCAGAGGGGTGCCAGCTAAGGTTTACGTCGACATCGTCCCAAAGCCCTTCTCTCACCATCCAAATTTTGGCGAAGAATTTTTCCTCGGCAGGAGTGCCTAAAAACTTTATGGTCCCTTTAATTTTTCCCTGTTCCATCAATTCTTTTACCGCGATTGCCGATGCAAGACTTGCCGTGCCAAAAAGATTGTGGCCACAGCCATGACCGGCCGCACCTTCTTTAAAAGGTTCTTTATCAGGCTGTGCTTTTTGCGAAATACCCGGTAGGGCATCGAATTCCCCGAGTACACTGATCACGGGTTTCCCTGAGCCATAGATTGCCGTAAAAGCAGTAGGGATTCCGGCGACACCACGTTCTACTTTAAAGCCGTTCGACTCTGCATAATCTGCCAGTATTTTTGAAGATTCCGTTTCTTCAAAAGCAGTCTCGGCAGCTGCCCAGATAGCATCGCTGATTTCTATCAGTTTTGTCTTATGCTTTTCTATTGAAGCTATGACAGCTTTTTTACTGCCATTCATTTTTTGAGCGGTAATCGATGCTGATAGCAAAAAAAGACTTGCTAATAATGTAATTTTTTTCATTTTCTTGTATTTGAATTAGCCGTTGTATTTTTTTTTACAAATTCATAATTTGTTTTAATAAGTTCAGCTAGTACGATCATGTCTACATCGGACAATTTATTTATGTAAAGACATGTCTTTCCGATTTTATGCTTCCCTAATTTTTTCAGGTAGCTAACATTTCTTTCTGCACTGGCCCCAACATATAAACTAAGATTGCTCTTTCGTGGAGAAAATCCGGTTAAAATCATATCGCCCTCTCTGCCCGAATCATATTTATAATGGTAATTGCCAAAACCGATGATGCTATCTCCCCAAATTACAGGCTGCTCACCGGTCAATTTTTTCATTAGCTCCAATAGTACATAAGCGTCCTTCCGCCGGGTTTCGTTTTCAACAGATTCGATATACTCCGTTACCGATACCTTGGTAGGTCGAGTTTTATTTTCGGCCATTCGATCGAGATTTTATAATCTTTAAATATACTAAAAAGGGTCGATTTTCTGCGAACCCCCTAAATCCTTCATTTAAGAATACCTTAACAAATAGTACTTCTCATTCTGCGTACTTTAGCGGAAACGTCTAAAACTATATTCAAAATGAAAAAATTGACACTATTGCTTTTTGTCGCCATGGTTTCCTTTGCGGCACAAGCACAGATTAACACTCCGGCTCCGAGTCCGTTTTCAAAAATGGAACAAAACGTCGGATTGACCGATATTACCATTGAATACTCACGGCCTTCAATGCGAGGAAGAACTATTTTTGGCGACTTGGTACCTTACGACAAAGTTTGGAGAACTGGAGCCAATGCAAGAACAAAGATTACGTTCAGCGATGACGTAACTTTTGGTGGCACCGATGTTAAGGCCGGATCTTACGGTCTTTTA
>QIJL01000145.1 GCA_003232435.1 Flavobacteriales bacterium
TTTTGGTATGCCAAAGGCTTCTCCTATTTTTTCGAGCGGATCTCTTCGATCATTAGTCAAAAGAATTGCATAACGAATAAGGTTAGCGCCGTAATCGGGCCGAAAAAGCCGTTTTGAAAAATCAGGTTTATGCCTAAATTTACATCGCTTGGATGCACTCTTTTTTCGTGAGAACAGGGTCAGGCTTGCGCTATTGTATTTTCTGCAGCCAAAGTTTTGCCGTCAACTCATAAATGCAAATATGCAAGCCTGACCCTATTCTCAAGCCGACTAAAATCACCTTAAATGCCTCTGCGTTTCAGGCGGAATTATAACACAGTACCGGAGGGTGGATTAAGGAGCCCGGATTAAGTCATGAAGCTTTTTCGAGGCTGAAACGACCACTTCCCAATGCAAAGAACCCGTCGGGGTTCATGTCACTGCCGCCTGATAGGAAGCAAGATCAGGCTTTTATAAAGCTAATTTATGGATATAAGTTGGCTAGGAGCCTGTCGGACTGAGGATAAATCTACTGCGAAAAATCCATTGTGGCCCATTTTTTGGATCATTTTCATTAAAAATGCCACATATTCACCCAAAATGATCAAAAAAATGGACTCAAAAAGGCTTTCTTTCGTTAGGCCTACCTCAGTCCGACAGGCTCTTAGTCTTCATTTCACCTACCCCCCTCAAATGGGGGGATTGACGCACTTAAATGATCATGTTAGAAACCGGAAGGTTTATAACGATCCACGAGATGTGCCCATTTACATCACTCGAAACCATCGACGAGATCCGCTCGAAAAAATAGAAGAAGCTTTTGGCATACCAAAATACAGTACGGTCAGCACAATTTTATTGGGCGTGAAAGCCAGATGATCAAAAGACAGATATTTGAAAAAATCGTTGAGCAAATTGAAAATAAGTGACCCCTTTTCCTTTTCCTTTTCGCTTTTTTTCGATGGATCAAAAAAGGGTAATGGAGAATGTTACCAAAATGCAGTGATCCAGGCCTGACCCCACTGTACTGTATTTATTTTCAGATCTCGACCAAGTCAGGGACAGAACAACCCGCTGGATGTACGAATATAATGCAGAGCGGCCTCATGAATCTTTGGGAAATAGAACCCCATACGAATTTTTGAAGGCCTATCAATGACCAAATCCTCTACTTTTAACTGGTACTAATTCGGGGGGCTTTACAACATAGCAATAAATGGAGAAGTTATGAAAATACTCAGAAAGTTTTACGGAAATTTTAAACATTTAGATACCCAATGGGATGAACAGTATCAATTTCTAAATCGCTTGCTATCCCCATGATAAAAATGAGATTAATCCCATTAATATTGCTGGCGATGGTTTGGTCGTCGTCCGCCTATGCAGGGTTTTGTGATTATGAAGATGTGCCCAATTTGCTTGACAGAATAGAGAAAGTTCCTTTCCCTGGGCTTCCCGAGTTTATTCCAGGCCTGACAGCAGAGGAGTATGAGGCGATGGGGGAGGAGTATGAGGTAGGGATGAAGGAATATGAAGAGAATTTTAATTACAGACATTTAGTGGGGATGAGCTTTAATGTATGGGCAGGCATTGATTGCTTTAGACGGTTGGACACCCTTGAAAGCAAAAAGGAGAAGCTGGAACAGCTGGGTCTTCGCCCACCGTACGATCCAGATGACGCGGGGGATATAATACTTGGCAAGGTTGTTGATATGGCTTATGCAGGTAGTAACGTGGAAGAGATTCAAAAAATGGTACAAAAAACTTTTCGAGAGTTTCTGAATCGAGAAAAACAGGGCAAAAGAATTGACTGGTAGTGTTGTTGTTTTTATCTTGCGATCAGCCTCTGCAAGGCTGGTTAATATCTAACCTTATAGGAGTTATATATGTTTAAAAATAAATTTAAGTTATTGTTGATCGCGCCAGTGTTTATAGTTGCCGGTATAGTTGGAACTGAGCAAGCTCAAGCAGACAGTTTATCGGCGGAGTCTCTGGATAAGTCTCACCCTTGTTACGAGCATGTTTATAAGCTCGCAAATGAAAAAGATGTGCGTCAAATGCGTGAGAATGAGGTCACGAATATGTCCGACATGGTGCTTCCGGAAGAGCTACAGAATCAAGACCACCAGCTGGCATACATCTATGTGTTCGGTAAGGAGTACGACAAGGGTCGGAGTGCTAAGGAAATTCGTCAAGCTATACTGGAAAAATGCATCTCCAACAAAAAGTTGAGCTAGAATCGAAAGTAGTGTCAAAAGGGGGTCAAATCGGGGTCAAGTCTGCTGGTGGCTTTTAGGTGACTTATTTTCAATTTGCTCAAGGATATTTTTCAAATATCTGTCTCTTGATAATCTGGCTTTCACGCTTAATAAAATTGTGCTGACCGTACTGTATTTTGGTATGCCAAAGGCTTCTC
>QIJL01000654.1 GCA_003232435.1 Flavobacteriales bacterium
TCAGACAGACCTTGGGCCATTGATCGTTTGGGTGAAAAGCGCATCAAGGAAGGTGCTTATATGTGGCAAGACCTATTAAAGAGTGGTATACCGATCGTAAATGGGACCGATGTACCCGTAGAGCCGCTCAACCCCATTGCCAGTTTGTACGCCAGTGTCAGTCGTAAAACATTAAAAGGTACTCCCGAAGGAGGTTATGAACCAGAACAGAAAATGACCAGGGAACAGGCTTTAAGATCTTATACTTTAGATGCCGCCTACGGTGCTTTTGAAGAGGATATCAAAGGATCGATAACGGTTGGAAGAAGAGGATATCAAAGGATCGATAACGGTTGGAAAACTGGCCGATTTCACTATTTACAGCCAAAATTTAATGAAAGTACCGGAAGATGAATTCTTAAAAACCGAGATAGCCATGACCATTTTTGATGGAAAAGTGGTTTATGCGAAAAGTCAATAGAGCCTCTTATGGCTTAATAGGTACAGGGCTATTATAATCTTTTCTATAGCATATTTTGCAAACAATCAGCATCAAGTTTTAGAGTCAACCTCTTGAGTATCAGAACGAAAATTTAAACGCAAGGAGCGCAGTAACTGTTCAGCCGAAGTGCTTTCCCTCCCCCCCTTTGTCATTCCGAACCTGCCTGCCGACAGGCAGGCGAAGTGAGGAATCCCTTGGGAGTGTTGACACTACCTTTCACCTGTATTGAACTGCAAACAGGGGTCTTCTTGCCAACACTTCGGCAGGCTCAGTACAAGTACCGGCATCGGCCACCGATCCCAAAACGGGACCCGAACAAACGTACCTGCCTGTATCGGCAGGCAGGCGAAGGGATTCCTCGTGCCTCGGAATGACAAGAGAGGGGTTGAATAGTTACTAAAAAAATGTCATTCCGAACGCTATTGAAATCTAAATATTTTTTGATTTAAAATACCTAAGCGTAGCTTATGAGGAGGAATCTCAACCTGCTGTGATTTCTCTTTGGAGCCTGTCCTGAGCGGAGTCGAAGGGTCCGTACTTCGCCCTATCGAAATGACAGATCAATGATTTTCACTGTTTTACTAAGAGACTGTTTTGAAATATGTCGTTAGAATTGTTATCGCCTATCTTTCCTGCTGGCAGACAGGGATATATTTCGTCATTGGTCTGCCGCCTCAGATGGAGATTCCATGATCAACATTCTCAAACCGTAATAGCTCTGTTCAAATACCTACGAAAGGGAAGCATTTCTTTATAGACCCTGATGACCTTTTTTTCAAAATCATTTTGTAAAACTTCTTTGTTGCTAAAATGATGTGACACGGCAAATGTTTTATTCCGAAGCAAATCGATATGCTTATGGTCGTTTGAAAAACCTTTGGGCGAATTGGTCAGTTTTACGTCTTCGTAAAGCTCGCCAAAAGTGTTTTTGAAAGATTTTTTATTAAGGATTTTTTTCAATTCTTCCCCATCATAGTCAATGGCGTCACGAATACTTCGTAGAGTTTTAGGGTCGGGTCTCCAGAATCCGCCGGCCATTATAGATTCCTCGATTCCGATTTCGATATAAAAGTCTCCCGTACTCGGGCGTTTATCCAATCCTGCTCCGAAATGGTCTTTATAAATCGGTTTGCTCGGATGGAACATCAAATTATTATTGATGCGATTGATCCCCTTTTTACCGGGAGTCGAATAATACTCATCATCAATGGCCGCCAACTTCGCATCCATTTTATCCAGCCAAGAAATATAATCATCCCGGACTTCTTTGTACCACTTTCGATTTTGGTCCATCCATTCTTTGGAGTTGTTTTTGTTGAGCTCTTTTAAAAAATGTGTCAGGTTTTTGAAGTTCACGGAAAAAGT
>QIJL01000369.1 GCA_003232435.1 Flavobacteriales bacterium
TTCGTGGCGAAACAAATCTTAGACCATCTACATTCTCCCAAATATCGGCGACATCACCGGTCTTATAACTAAATTGTCGATCTTTCGGTAGCCCTTTATACGCCTTAGTGGCCTTTTGTGTCCACATAAACATGGTATTCGTGGCAATGTCCCCAAAATCTGCACGAATGCCATTTTCAAGCCCTTTGCCGGCGGCCAGTAAAATAATAAGAATGAATATGCCCCAAAAGACTCCGAATGCCGTTAGTACCGTTCTGAACCAATTTGTGGTCAGTACCTGAAGAATTTCTTTCCAACGATCCCTACTAAACATTTATTCAGTTTTTTGCGTATACTTACTTTATTCGTCGCGCAATGCCTCAATGGGCCTGATTCTTGCCGCCCGCCAAGCAGGGAAAAACCCTGCGAGAGCCCCGGCAAATATGAGCAACAGTACCGTCGTCAAGGCAACACTAAAGTCTATCGATGGGTTTACCACATAGTCTACCTCGATGTTCGGCCCCACCAACTCCAATAGACCCATACTGAAAATGAGACCTCCGAAGCCCGAAACCGCGGTTACAAAAATTGCCTCGTGCAAAATCATCCCTACAATCGACCACGGCTTTGCCCCTAAAGCTTTTCTGATTCCTATTTCGCGTGTACGTTCCTTAACTATAATTAGCATGATATTGCTAACGCCAACGATTCCGGCAATTATCGTACATATGCCCACAAACCAAAAGAAAAACTTAATTCCCCTGATAAGGTTCGTGAAGCGCTGAACATTTTCCAAGGTATTGAACGTATTTATGGCACTCTCATCATCGGGTGCAACTGTATGGGCCTGTTTAAGATATGTTTCCATTTCTTCCGTAAACTTCAGCGATTCGGCCAGACTTTCCTCAAAAGTAGCCATCGGCTTCAGGGTAAAGTACATCATGTTCAGGCTATCCCCTCCATTAAATACTCTTTGACCCGTACTTAAAGGAATGAAAATGCGATTCTCTTCGCGCTCCCCGCCTTTGTCTCCATATACTCCGATTATCTGAAAGCTCAGATCCGCGATTTTTAATTCTCGCCCTACCGGATTCTCCTCGCTCAGCATCAGCTCTTTATGTATTTTATTGCTGATTACAGCAACCTTCGAGACCGACTCATGGTCCTTGTAGTTCAAGAACCTTCCTTCAGAAATAAATTGGTTCTCGATTTGCTGGTATTCGGGCGAAATGCCCTGCACGGAATAGGCCCCTGATTCCTTCTTATAGTTTATACTAGCGTTGAATACCCTGAAGTTCGGGGATTTATATTCAAGTTCGTCGGCGTACTTGTTTTCAAGATAAGCGTAATTCTCATTTCTTAGGCGGATCCGCCGACCCGGATTAAGACCTTTGTACTCTTTTGTAGTTACCTGCGTCCACACTCCTATTCTATTGCTGGCATCCTCCTCGAACTCCTGGGCAATGCCATTCTGCATACCCTGACCAAAGCCTAACAAAACAACAAGTATGAATATTCCCGATGCAACGGAAATGCCCGTAAGAAGCGTACGCAATCTGTTCTTGCGAATGGTATCGAAAATCTCTTGCCATCGTTCTATATCGAACATTGATC
>QIJL01000358.1 GCA_003232435.1 Flavobacteriales bacterium
TCTTGATCGCTTCATTGTAAAGCCTCCTTTTTCCCTCATTTTAAAGGAAAACTCTACTTTTGATTGGTTCTATTTTAGGGGAGGGTTACCCGTACAGCCTATCGTTATCAGGCAAAGCCAAAAGATGACGATATGATAAAAGAGCATTTATGTCAGCTGGCAAAAGATCACCTCAGATGGGGGTTTGAGAAGACGTTTCAGCGTTTAAAAGCCCAAGGGCACCGATGGAATCATAAACGGGTGTATCGCGTGTACTGCGAGCTCTCGCTTAATTTACGGAAAAAGCCCAAGAGGCGTTTTGCCAAACGAAGCCCGGAAGCCTTAATTCAACCGCTTTACTCAAATATCTGCTGGTCCATGGATTTCATGAGAGACAGCCTAGCATCCGGGGGCACATACAGGACATTAAACATCATGGATGACTTCAACAGAGAAATCTTAGGGATAGAAATAGATCGTTCATTGCCCGCTGATCGGGTCACAAGAAAACTAGATTGTATTGCCGAATGGCGGGGTTATCCTAAATACATTCGGATAGACAACGGTCCGGAGTTTATTTCCCATAAACTGATGGAATGGGCAGAAGATCACCAAGTGGTTTTAGACTTCATTCAGCCCGGAAAACCCGCGCAGAATGCTTATATTGAACGCTTTAATCGAACCTACCGAGAAGATATTCTTGATCTGTATTTATTTGAAGATCTGGATGAAGTTAGGGACAAAACAACCCGCTGGATGTATAAATATAACGCAGAGAGGCCTCATGAGTCTTTGGGGAACAAAACCCCTTATGAATTTTTGAAGGCATATCAATAACAAAATCCTCTACTTTCAACTGGTACTAATTTGGGGGGCTTTACAGTTTTCCTCTCTTAAGAAACACATCCGTAAGTAATTGATCTCAAACGTGTTTCTTGAGGGCGATTTTCGGCTTTTTCGGCCCGATTACGACGCTAAGCTATTCATTGGAATCAAAGCAATTAAAAAAAACATCATGGGTAAAAATAAGCCAAATCCGAACATTATCTGTGCAGAGAATAGGAAAAAAGCTCGGGATGGTGGAGCCAGAGCAGTTAGGTGAAATACTGGATGGCTTTAATCAGATAGTCGGAATATAACAAGTCTTTCCAGGCCGACGCGGAGAAGCCGTGCGGCTGAAGAAAAGAAAAAAGGGTCAGATAAGACCTGCTTTGGGCAGGAAAAATCCTGAGTTGAAATGACTATTTCTGCAGTTATCCAGGCCTGAATACTACTGTGTGTGTGAAAAATAGACTTAGAGACATCACAAAAATTAAACAATTAAGATCTGATGCAGTTCTCATTATCACATCAGGCATATGAAGTCTCGGTTTTATTGTTACACTGAGACAATAACAAAATGATGCCTTTCATACAATTATGCAGGCCTGACTCCTTTAGAAAGGATGATTGCGGGGAATTAAGACACAAACAAAAAACAACTCCCCCTTGCCAGACCTTACCTTTTTACGATAGACTTCCGCGTCTGTGTGCATGATGTCTCATTTTTGAACAATGCACGATCCATGGGCCAAATAAAGAATAGGGTTTTTCTAATGCCTTCAGATCGA
>QIJL01000115.1 GCA_003232435.1 Flavobacteriales bacterium
GTATTATCTCGATAGTACTTCATAAATTTTATTCGTCTAAGAAAGGCTCTGAAAATTTTGATGCGAATGAGTTTTTAGAGGTGCCCTTAAGTGATAAAAGTTTAAATTCGATGTTCCAAATCGGAGCCGCTTATAAATTTGATTGGTAATGGAAATGTTGATAGCAGATCTTTATAAAGTAAAGTCGTTTGAAAAACATGAAAATGGAGTGGTCGCAACGGTTTCGTTGAACAAAGATCATGAAATTTTCGAAGGTCATTTTCCGGGGAATCCTGTGATGCCCGGGGTATGCATGATTCAAATGATCAAAGAATTGACCGAAAGGGCTACGGAAAAAGAACTCTTTTTGTCGAATTGCTCGAACATCAAGTTTATGGCGATTATCGACCCGCGAAAAAACAGTTTACTGACCTTGACGATCAATATTTCAGAAGAAGACGGAATTATCAAAGTAAAGAATACCACCTCTTATGAAGATACCTTGGCATTAAAATTGAGTGCTAGCTTTAAAATAGTCTAGATAATGAAAATCTCAGCCTTTATCGTCTGCTTTCTTATTGCATCTCTTGTTTCTCCCGACTTGTCCGAAATCAGAAAGAACTATCCCTTTGCGAATGACAGCAAAGAGGTCACACAAAGCATGTACGAAGCACTTTCAGGAATTTTCAAGGATGACAAAGCGGTCTTGGTCGCTTACAAAGGAGGAATTGCTACTTTAATGGCAAAACATTCTAAAGGGATCAAAGAAAAAAAAGCTTTTTTTCAGGAAGGCGTGGCACTGCTTGAGTACGCTGTTGCGCAGGACAATGACAATTTAGAAATTCGTTGTATTCGATTAGGTGTTCAAGAAAATTCCCCTAAATTCCTGAAATATAGAAGTGGCATCCAGATCGATAAACAATTTATTCTCGAGCATTTTTCGTCAGAAGTTTCCCAAGAAATAAAGGAATTTGTAAAGGGTTACGTTAAGCAGTCTCCGGCCTTTAGCGCAGAAGAGAAGCAATTGTTTTAGGTTTTGTAATCTGTATCTTTGTTCTGCAAATTGATTGTGCCATAATTGTCAGCCTGAGCGCAGTCGAAAACCTATACCGTTCCTAGGCATTTTGACTGCACTCAATGTGACAGTCCCATTTTTTTTGGCCATATCTTGAAAAGCCAGTAAGTGCCGACAAACACCGAAACCATACAAAATACAATGGCGGAACTTAAATGTTGCGTCATCGTACCTACTTTTAACAATGCAAGAACATTGTCAAAGGTCTTGGATGGAGTATTGAAGCAAACTACCGACATCATTGTCGTCAACGACGGATCGACCGATAACACCAAAGAAATTTTAGTTGATTATTCAGAATTGACCCTAATTCACTTAGACCAAAACAAAGGGAAGGGCAATGCGCTCCGACTCGGTTTCAAAAAAGCGCTGGACTTGGGTTTTGATTTTGCAATTTCCATTGATTCCGACGGGCAACATTTCCCTGAGGATATTCCAATTTTTATCAATGCGCTACGGCAATCGGAGGACAAAAAAATACTACTTATCGGAAGCCGGAATATGGATCATGAGAGTGTTCCAAAAAAAAGTA
>QIJL01000399.1 GCA_003232435.1 Flavobacteriales bacterium
CCGCGTGCGGTTGCAAGAATTGCTGAAATAAAAACCAGCAGGCCAATGCCTACATCAAACGCAGTTAGCATGAATTTTTTCCAAATTATGTAATTGTTAAAAACCGTTTACTCTCAATTTATGCAGAATCCAAGCTCTTGGTGCAATCCAATGGCAAAGGTTTAAGTTTTTTTGCAAAAACTGTTGCTAATTTGGCTCGCTTAGGGCGCAGAAGGGTCGCATTGCTTGCGTTACATAAAGGCTGAAATCAGATTTTATATCGAAAACAATAGGGGTGTAGCCAATAACAATGGCAGGCCTGTTGGTACTTTCCCCCTTCTTTGCTCTAAAGCTCGCGATAATCTATGGTACATATTGTCGACAGAGGCAAAACCCTCAAAAATAATAAAGAAAATAAAACAAACATATTTAGAGGTGGCGTTATGGGGTGGAAGGAATAGCCACAATCAATAAGGCACTCAAAAGAAAGGCCGGTCATGAATCCTCAGTTCAAGCGTATGACTATTATATCTGCCTGTGATGTGCTGGCTGAAACTCTAAAAACACACAATGGGTACGAAAGCCTTGCCTTGGAATGGGAAGTTGAGGAGGGAATTTCTGCTGGAACCTTAGCGGGAAAAGATATTCAGTTAAAAAAAATTGCTGTCAATAATTCTGAAAAAACTGTCGAGACAGTATATGGTACGGTGTATCTGCAAGAGGCGGTTATTCGCAAAGCCATCGAATTTCAACGCCCGGGTTTTGAAAAAAAATCATGGGAAAAATTGAAAATTTTCCTGATGCAAGATGGGTTCAATCTAAAGAAAATTAAAGATGAATGGGGTGAGGTTTCTAGTTTTGAATTGCAACGGATGCATCCTGATGTCGCCGATATTCCGGAAGCTGATGATGAAGTGCATATGCTCTTGAAAGAATATAGATTTGAAGTGCCACTTGGTCATTTAAAGCAGGCGCTTGATGCGCATACGCGTGCCCAATGGGCATCTGCAAACGGCCAAATCAGATCCTTTCTTGATGGCCTTCTGGATGAAGTTGCTGAAAGGCTGGCACCAGGAAAAACTACACCTGAAAACAAGGGGCATGGTCGCCGAGCTGTTCTTGCTAACCTAAATGAACCATTTTTATCAAAAACCCTATTTGAGTGGAGTGACGATAATAAGCACGCCTTCATTCCTGGGTTGTTTAAACGCTTAAACGCAGAAGGAAGTCATCCGGGATTGTCGAATGAAGAAGATTCAACGTTTCGGTTACATATTGTCCTTATTACAGCTCGCCTACTTTTACGCCGCTATAAAAATCTCAAGAAAAATACTGTTGCATGAATATCTCCCCATAATTTCCAAAGTCTAATTCCGTAATTTAAATTATTTGTTTCGGTGGCGCAGATACATTGCCCACTAAAATGAAGTAAAGTGATTATCTTGGGCAAAATTATTTCCACTATAATTAAAACCCATCAGGGATTTTTACTGGCCGCAATGCGCCCCGCCAACTCACCAAGCGAAGAAAACTGATGCAATGTCAGGGATTTTTGTGCTCCTTTGCTCAAGGCATCTTTTGCCCCCT
>QIJL01000550.1 GCA_003232435.1 Flavobacteriales bacterium
CCAACTTACGAATATGGTGATCATCCTTACGCATTACAGCACTATAAGTTTCAACCAAAGGACGCAATACTCTTAAAAAAGCTTCTTCGCCTGGATCACTCTTTTTTTCTGCCATCTCAACCTCCACCCAAATAGTCCTAATATGCACAAGAAGATATTAGTACGTATTAGGACTATAGTCAAGAGAAAAAGATTAAGGAGATCTATTTTATACGTTTGCCATGAAATATTTTGCTTTTTGAGGAAGATTTCCCCAGCGGAAGAATCGCTTTAAATTCAGAAGAAGCGACAAACTTTTTAACCGTTTCAGCATCAGGAAAGACCATGATGAGGTGTCGTTGTTGTCCGTCCTCGCTACGGATTTCCATCTCCAGGTGCGCACCAAATTTTTGAAGAATGGGCTGTTCCAGTGCAATAAAACGATCATATTTTTCAAAATCAGAGACCAGCGCATCCACATCACTTGAATGCCGTACATCTGGCTTTTGATGTACGGCATTCAAGTGATGTGGACAAGCACTCAAGCTCAGTAATAAAAAAATACTCACGATAAAATGATTCATGGCGTCTCCCCCTGCTTTAAACCTGAGCCAAAGTGGTTCAGATTTAAGGAACCTCTGATCAAGTCTGGGTTGAGTCTTTTTTTTAACTCAGTTACGATTGATAACTTGCGCTAGGATATTGCGGGGGTCGCAGGCTGTCAAGACGGCACACGGCTGTCCCAAAGTCACATGAATGTGACTAATACATGGCAGATGTTTTTATTTCTGGAGGGATTATGAAACAAACGGAAAAACCTGATTTAAAAAAATCCACCCAAGGCTGTCCGGTCCGGGAAGTACTCAATCGCTTAGGGGACAAGTGGTCGGTACTCATTGTGCACACTCTGGGACATGAAACCAAACGATTTATGACGCTTAAACACAGCATCCCCGATATTTCTCAACGCATGCTGACACTCACTTTACGACATCTGCAGCGCGATGGACTGCTCACCCGTACCGTTTATCCCCTTGTTCCGCCCAAAGTGGAATATGCACTGACCGAACTGGGAAAAAGCTTTTCCGAAGTAAGTTTTAAACTCGTGGACTGGGCCAAGCAAAACAGACCCGAAATTGATGCGGCACGCTTGCAATACGATCAACAAGATTAAAAAGTTTTTTCTCACAAAAAGTAAAGAAGAAGGGAATAAGAGAGGAGAAAGCAGCGTCATTTTGACTTCTTCTGGTTGCCTCAGTACAATCCGGTTCGATTTTGTTGTTTAATTTGAAAGAGTAAAAGATGCCTTATTCCGCTTCACGTTTAGACACCTACCGACAATGCCCACAAAAATTTAAGTTCACCTATATTGACGGCATCAAAACGGCCTCCGAAGGCATTGAAGCTTTTATGGGTTCTCGTGTGCACGAAACCCTCGAAACCCTTTACACCGACCTTAAATTTTGCAAGACCGTGACACTCGAATCGCTGCTAGATTTTTATCATCGTGCCTGGGGAAAAGCCTGGCACGATGAGGTCAAAATCGTCCGTGAAGATTTAACCCCTGATAACTATGAGGCCCTGG
>QIJL01000072.1 GCA_003232435.1 Flavobacteriales bacterium
TTACTCAAAAATTCATGGGGAATGATTGGGAACGAAGCCAACGAGAAAAATTGGTGGAAAAACAAAAAAAACGGATTTCCGAATTGCAAAAGGAAATCGAGACGGATTTTCCACTTTCGCAAATCAATAAAAAAAAAGATCCGTGAACACCGTATGTATGATAGCGGCGGTAGCTGAAGACAATGCCCTGGGAAAAGACAACGATCTGCTTTGGCACCTGCCCGACGATTTCAAACGTTTTAAAGGTTTGACTACCGGCCACCCCATAATTATGGGCCGTAAAACCTATGAGACTTTTCCAAAACCGTTACCGAACAGGACGCACATCATAATTACCCGGGACAAAAATTACAAAACGGAATTTGAAGAATGTGTCGTTGTACATTCACTTTTAGAAGCGTTGAAACTTTGCAAAAGAGAACCTCTTAGTTTTATTATCGGAGGGGGAGAAATTTATGCCCAAGGAGAAAAATTTTCGAATAAAATCGAATTGACGCGTGTTCATGCCACTTTTGAAGATGCAGATACGTTCTTTCCGGAAATCGATTTTAAAAAATGGAAATTGATCGAGGAGGAATATCATCCTATAAATGAGCACCATAAATATGCCTTTACGTATTTGACCTACATAAGAAACGAGCTCAGGGTACTTAGCGAAGGTAGAAACACAGCGTATTTTCAAAAATCCAAATAAGAAACCTCAGCACCGTCAACTTCCGTTAAGAAATCTTTTAATTCCTTTTTCTTTGGAGGAATTAAGCATATCATTCTCTTTCAAAACAGCTTTCGTCTGTCGTGCAACCGCCTCGCCAGAATCGATAATCGTTACTCCCTCAGGAAGCAATTCCTCTAAAACCGGAATCAAATAGGGATAATGTGTACAGCCCAAAACCAAATGGTCGATACCCGCTGCGAGCATTGGCGTTAAATATATTTCAAGAAGCTCTTTGCTCACTTCACTTCCGGCCTTACCAGATTCAATCAAGCCAACAAGACCCGTACCTTCTCGTTCTATGATGCGAATTCCGTCTGCATGATTTTCCGAGGTACTATGAAAAAGGGAACTCGATAAAGTACCCTTGGTCGCTAAAATGCCGACTGTTTTCGATTTCGACTGCAAGGCAGCAGGCTTGATCGCCGGCTCGATTCCGATAAAGGGAATCTCATAATTCTTTCTGAGGTAGTCAATAGCATTTGTAGTCGCGGTGTTACAGGCCACAACAATCAGCTTGCAATCGCGCTTCAGTAAAAGTTCGGTGTTTTTGATACTTAATCCAAGAATATTCTCTTCGGATTTTTCACCATAGGGAGCATTTTTACTGTCGGCTAAATAGATCGTATGCTCATGGGGCAAAAGTCCGTTTATTTCCTTCCAAATAGAGGTGCCCCCTACTCCGGAATCGAATATACCTATGGGTTGATCGTTCATGAAGCTCAACTTAATCCAATACCTCAACAATGGGCTTCCCGGTGGTTCCACTCGGAAATGCAATTCCCAACAAAGAAGCTAGGGTCGGGGCAATGTCAGGAATCTCGGTTCTCTTTACCGTACTTCCCCTTTTTATTCCTTTTCCAAAAAACAAAAGAGGTGTGTGCGTATCATAGATCTGCGGTGATCCATGAGAAGATCCGGTCGTCGAATAGTCCATAACATCAGGGCGCAGTACGATCAGCACATCGCCAGACCGCTTCTGATTATAACCATTTTGCAAAATAGAAGGTATGCCCTTGGTATAGTTGTTCTGCCACATTTGATAGCCCGTATAAGTGCGGTCGATACCATCATAGGCCAATATTTCGGTTGCTAAGTTCTCTTGTACCTCTTTGACATCCATATCCAGATTTTTGATGATGTCATGGTCCAAAAAAATCTGGTAGTTCGATATGTTCTTTATCAAGTCAGTGGTTCCATAAGTGAATTTCACGAATTCGTTCAACTTTTCTTGTATGGCCTTACCGTCAAAATATCCGGCAGGTACTCTTTTATCCCTCAAATAAGAAGGTACGGGCACTGCTCCGTGGTCTGCTGCCAAAAACACGGTATACTCTCCTTTACCGACTTTTTTATCCAAAGAGGAAAAAAGACGTTCCAAATCTTTATCCAACTGCAAATATGTATCCTGCACTTCTTTTGAATCGACACCGAACATGTGACCCACATTAGCCAAAAAATCAGTAATCATATCCATGCCTAAGCTTTCTCCCTCTACTGCAGCTAAGGCAAAGTCAGTTGTTATGTTGTTTCCGTAAGGCGTCACTCTTAGAATATCGTAATGCCCGTTTTCTTGCCACAATTTGGGAAGGTCGTGCGGAAAGATCGGTGCCGTTTCTCCTTTGAACAACCCCTCGTAGGCATTATTGTCCATTAAACTTTCTGCATAAGTGTT
>QIJL01000041.1 GCA_003232435.1 Flavobacteriales bacterium
CAACAAAGACCCACCACTGCGGTTCGATGTGATAGGCAAAACCTTGTAGCCATCTGTTCATAAGATAATACGCTAGGGGGGAAGCTATTAAAATGGATGTTAATACCAGCTTTATAAAATCCTTTGTGATAAGCGTCGTAATGTTGCCCATGCTTGCGCCTAAAACTTTCCGAATACCGATCTCTTTGGTTCGTTGCCGTGCCATAAACGTGGCCAGGCCAAAAAGACCAAGACAGGAAATAAGAATCGAGATGATGGCGAAATATGAGGCCAGGGAACCTGTCATTAATTCATTTTTATATTTTGCGGAATATTCCTCATCAACGAAATCAAGATGGAGCGGAACATCGGGCAATACCTTTGCAAAGGTTGTATGCATCTGGGCCAGGGCATCCTTGGTTTTTCCCGCACTTAACTTCACGAACATGGTTCCCGCGTCATTCGGATCCAAAAAGAAAACAGAAGGTTGTATCGGTTCGTAGAGAGACCGATTATGGAAGTCTTTCAGCACCCCTATAATCTGTCTTTGCTTGCCCCAAACCTGTACCGTTTTACCGACGGGATCTGATAATCCCATTGTCTCAACTGCCCTTTCATTAACTACAATATTTAAAGTATCAGTGGCACCTTCAGGATAATACCTTCCGTCACTAAGTTGAATGTCAAAGACTTCCGGGAAATTATGGGCCGTCCATAATAAAGAGAATTCAATATTTTGCTGATCTTCGCTTTTTCCGGGCCATTGCACGCCACTGGTAGAAGCGCCCATATCCAAAGGGAAGGGGCCGGCCAATGTGACATCTTCGATGGCTTCGGATTTTAGCAATTCGTTTCTCAACACTTCGTATTTTTCGGTCAGCTTTTGGTCTTGATGTACGAAAACTATATTGTCTTTCGCAATACCAAGATCCTTGTCGTTAATATAGTTCACCTGCAACCTTACAATAATCGCCGCTACAATTAAAAGCATTGCCAACCCGAATTGCAGTACGACCAATCCTTTTCTCAGGGAAATCGTATTCTTCTTCTCGCGTGCTTTTCCTTTTAGGGCATCTATGGGTTGAAAGGAGGAAACAACAAAAGCAGGGTAGGCCCCGGAAAGTAGTGTGGTAATCATGAATACGCCTAAAATACTTAGCCAAATACCGGGCTGGGTAATTCCGATATCCAAATTTTTGCCCACAAATCCATTAACCTCTGGTAGTGCTATCCATGTCAAAAAATAGGCGATAACGAACGAAACAAATGTTACGATAGCGGTTTCCGTCAGAAATTGTCGTATCAGGGTTTTCTTGCCTGCGCCATTCACTTTTCGAACTCCGATTTCGGCGGTTCTTTTGGTTGCATAGGCGGTGGAGAGATTGACGAAATTGATACAGGAAATGAGCAAGAGAAAAATGGCCGCGATAGTAAAGATCTTGACATATTCGATACGACCTCCTGATATTTGCGCCTTTTCATCATATTTGCCATAGAGATAATTGCTCGAAAACTGTTGTAGAAAACAACCTTCTTTCTGTTCTCCCTCAATATTGG
>QIJL01000116.1 GCA_003232435.1 Flavobacteriales bacterium
TATAGGTAATCGAGTCAATAAGATCCCCATCCAGAAATATCTCGAACTTTAATAAACCGTTTTCCGCTTGTAATGCATATTCCTGAAATATATTATTTCCGGCTTCCTGCACCAATAGTTCTGGCAATTCGAATAAAGGCAACAAGGAAGGGGCGGCAAATTGAAACTCCACCTCATTTCTCTGACAAGAAAACTGCCAAAGAATAAAAAAAAGGATACTATATTTTAAAAACCTCATTGCTTTTGATATTACTATTGTTGTTACAAACTGTAACTTACTCCTGTTCGGATCGCCCAACCGAAATAGGCAATTCTTGAAATACGGCTTTCATCACCCTGATACCTTATAGTAGGCTCATTATTAAGATTCACCCCTTCTATATAAAAACGCCAGTTCTTAGCAAATTTTAAAGAAGCATTGGCATCAATTTGAAGACGGGCCTTTTGGATAAAATCGCTTTCCGGATTACTGGCAATGGAATTTAGAAAACTTCCATTGTAATTAGTGGAAACACGAGCAGTAAATCCTTTATAGTCAAATGCCAGAGCAGTATTAAAAGTGTGCTCTGCCTGCCCGGGCAATGAAATATTATCCCTGTCCTGTGTAAAAGCATCAGAATAGGCGTAGGTATAATTACCCTCCAGATTAAAATTCTTTAAAACTCCGGGTAAAAACCCAAGAGAACGGAAGAAATTAAATTCCATTCCGGCAACGGTGGCGTTTTCTCCATTTTGTTGTTGTTGAAACTGAAAACCCTGAGTGTTTGGATATCCTGGAAAATCTTGTTGTAAGGAAGGATCAACCCTTCTAAACTGAAACTTGTCTATATCTTTATAAAAAACGCCTAAGGAAATAACCCCTACATCTTTAAAATAGTGCTCAAGCATCAAATCTATGTTTAGCGCTTCGGCAGGCCTTAGGTCAGGGTTGCCCAAACGCAGGCGAAAAGCATCTGCATCTACATTTACAAAAGGTACCAAGTCATCAAAATTAGGACGTGCGTAATTAAAGACTGTAGCAAATCGTAATGCGGTATAATCAGTAAAGTTATATTTAAAGTGAATATTTGGTAGCAGAAAGTTAAATTGACTGCCTCCTTGTATAGGCGAAGCTTCTATGTTAGTTCCGACTCTAAAAACCTCAAAGGCATTATAATTTACTTCATTAAACTCATAACGAATTCCTGCCAGTACCATTAATTTATTAAACTGGATCTTTGCCATGGCATAGCCTGCATAAATATCTTCACTGGCCTCATAGGTGTCATTGAGTGATGTACGTCTTGAATCCCAAGCTTCATCTGATTCATCTAATAATCTTCTGATGGCGTTTTTATATTCAAAAAACTGATCTTTACCGATTAATGGACCAAAACGATAATCCCCATATAAAAAGTTGGTAGGTTCTTTCCCCGATAAGGATCGAAAAAAGATTTCCCCTTCATTGATCGTATTATTGGGATCATTGAGCACCAAAAAATTGTTATTTCTAAATTTATCATTGGTCTGTGTACGGTATTTGCCTCCAAA
>QIJL01000167.1 GCA_003232435.1 Flavobacteriales bacterium
CCAATAATTGGTCTCTGTCATAACCGATATCTTTATTTTGGATATACTGCATTTGCTGGTTGACGACCAATGTCGCCAATATCAATCCGGCCGAAATCACAAATTGAAATATGACCAAACCACTTCGAATGCCCTTATTATTGTTTCCTCCCAAGAACTTGTTCTTTAGCGCAGTAATTGGTTTGAAGGATGACAAAAAGAAAGCTGGATAGCCTCCTGCCAAAAGGCTGATCAAAAAAGTCAAAAGTACTAGCGATACTAAAACGGCTGGCTGCCATAGGAAATCGAATCGTAGTTCTTTCCCTGATAGTTCGTTGTAGTATGGTAGGGATATTACGGCCAAAATCACTGCGAATAACATCGCTAGCAGGGTCGCAATAAATGATTCGGACAAAAATTGATATCGCAATTGGTTTTTATTAGATCCCAAAACTTTACGAATACCTACTTCTTTTGCCCTTTTTGCCGCCGTAGCCGTAGAGAGGTTCATAAAATTAATACAAGCAATCAACAGCATAAAAAGGGCGATGGCACTAAAAATATATACATATTTAATATCGCCCCCCTGTTCCAATTGGCTATGAGCGGAATTATCGGAGTATAAATGAATATCGGTCAGCGGAAAAATCCGAAACCCTAATTGATTTTCCTTAGTAAAATCATCAAAGGAAACGCCCATTGCTTCCTGCATCATTGGGCCCATATATTTTTCAGGAAGATGGGACAACTTTGATTCTAGATCTTTATAATTACTGCCTTTTTTTAATACTAAATAGGTAAAGAAATCACCCCCGAACCATGATGTGCTTTTGGCCTCATCAAGCCCTTCGATAGAAGCAAAAATATCAAAGTGAAAGTGCGAGTTTCGAGGCACTTCCTCAATGATTCCGGTTACCCTAAAAGGTTGTTCCTGCCCTTCTAAAAAGAATAACTTACCAATGGCATTGGTGGCACCGAAAAACTTTTCGGCCTCAGCTTTGGTGATTACCGCAGTATTAGGATCCTGAAGTGGGTTTCTGTCATCTCCGTCGATAATCGGAAGTGTGAAGACATTGAAAAAGTTAGCATCCACAAATGCAAATCGACCCTTGCGATACGATTGATTATTAACAACAATCTTGGGTGTTCCTATATTTCGGATACGCGTAGCATCCAGAACTTCTGGGAATTCTTGTTTTAAGGTCTTCCCTACAGGTGCCATAACAGCGCCTTCTTTTATTTCCTCGCCATTGACCTTCGCCCTAAAAACAATGTTTACAATTTCATCGGCCTTTTCATTGTATCGATCATAGCTAAGTTCATCGACTACAAAAAGCATAATAATCAAACAAGAGCCTATGCCCAATGTAAGCCCCACGATATTAATAGAGAATATTCCTTTGTTTTTTAGGACGTTTCGCCAAGCTATTTTTATATAGTTTTTAAACATGTTTCTCGTTTTTGTAACCTGCAAGGTCTCGAAGACCTTGTAGGTTTATGTTGATTTTCTTCTAGACCTACAAGGTTCCGTTTGCAACGGAAAACGCAACGGAAAACCTTGCAGGTCTCCATTATTCCGTACGTAAACTTTTTACGGGATTCACAATGGCGGCTTTAACTGCATGAAAGCTGACGGTCAAAAGCGCGATCAATAATGCCGAAGCCCCGGCAAGGGCGAACATCCACCATTGAATATCTATCCGATAGGCAAAGTCCTCTAACCAGTAGAACATGAAAAACCACGCTATCGGCGCAGCGATAAAGAATGAGATGACCACCAATTTTATAAATTCAAGGGATAGCAGATTTACGATACCCGATACCGTAGAACCAAGTACCTTGCGAATACCTATTTCACGTCGGCGTTGAAGGGTACTATAGGCCGCTAGACCCAATAACCCCAAACATGAAATCAAAATGGCAAGCGCCGCAAAGTTCAAGAAAAGGTTTCCGAACCGTTCTTCGGTCTGATACTGCCGGTCGAATGATTGATCTAAAAAATAGTAGTCAAAGGGAACATCGGGCATGATGGTCTGCCATTTGGACTCTATGGCGGCTACCGTTTGCTGAATATTTTC
>QIJL01000021.1 GCA_003232435.1 Flavobacteriales bacterium
ATTGATTGGTTTTGACGTATTCATCAATTCAACAAGTTTGGAAACCCCTTCTACGGACATATCAACGTCTCCCTCGTATTTTTTAGGGATTCCGGTAAATCCCCCTCCTACAATAATTTCGTACCTCATGCTGTTACCTTAATTAATCCGACAGAAGAAAAACTTCGTGTGACAGTTTCGAATGCCGTATTACAGACTTTATTTTCCGAAATCAATTGTTCGGTCATTTCCAAGACCTTTTCGAGCATATCGTTAAAATCCGCAGTACGCCATAACACTTTCAAAGTCTCGAACCAGATTAAGGCACAGTCGTCGATACCGATTTCAATTGCGCTTAAATAAAATGCTTTGTTCGGGATTCCGGAATTGATGTGAACCCCATGATTATCGGAGGAACCCGAGTAGTAATTGTCCATATGGTCTGGTTGGTTGTCAAAATCATTGGCCGTACCCGGAGCCTTCATCGAGCGAATGGCAACACCAGGAAAATTTTCAGTTACCACGGTATCACCGATCAACCAATCGGCCTCTTCAATATTTTGTTTCAAATATTTCTGTTTGATAATGGTGCCGAAAACATCTGAAAAATGCTCGTTCAAGGCACCGGACTGACTTCGATATTCCAGATTGGCCATGAATTGGGTCACGCCATGCATTAGTTCATGGGCTACAACATCGATGGCGCTTGCGAAGTTCTGGAATTCGACCCCATCGCCATCGCCGTAAGTCATTTCGTCGCCATCCCAATAGGCATTGTTGTATTTCTCGCCATAATGAACGTTGGAGATGATATCCATCCCCTTGCCATCCGTTGAATTTAGATTAAAGTTTTTCTTGAAATAATCGCGTATAAAACCTGAATTATCATAAGCTTCATTAACTGTGAAATCTTCAATTGCTTCATTGCCTTCTTCACGGCTAAGTGTTACTCGTTGTTTGTATTGGTTTTCGCTATCATAGATAAAGCGATCTCCCTTGGCCTCGGAAATCTCCCTTTGCAGTAAATGATTAAGGACGGTATTTCTTTTCTGATAGATGCGATGGGTATCGTTCAGCGTTTTTTTACAGCTGGCATTACCTCTTTTTGCCAATTCCTCCAATATATGTGGTGGAATGATAAAACAATGATTATTGATGCACATGATGAAAGATTTTAGGGTTGATCCCTACAAGTTAAACATCTTTCATGTTCAATGCTATCACCAGGCGTTAAGATTATTCTAATGTTTGTTCGGAATCAGTCTGTCGGAAACATGCTGCTATCGACATTCGGAAGCAGTTTTAAAGCATTTTTATAATATACTTTTTTCAAGACCTGATCAGATAGCCCTAGTCCGTACATCGACCAAAAGGCGTGATATTTCTTGTAGTACGGAAAATATTCATCGTCAGTCTCTAAAACACGAAAGTAAGTAGGGAATTCCTCTGGCTTCCAACTATCCTTTCCGAAAAGTATGCGGTCTTGATATTTTTCGAAGAAGGCTTTCGCACTTTTAGGTTGACGACCCAGTTC
>QIJL01000634.1 GCA_003232435.1 Flavobacteriales bacterium
TTGAAATTTCAAAAGCTACGTATTTTCCTACTGAAACCTGATCGATGACAAAACCGATTTTCGGCAATGAGCCAATAAATAAATTGTCTTCATATTTATTTATGAATTTCCGGTAATGCGGCATCATAACGAGTGGGGCGGAAATCAAATATTTTCCCGGTCCAAGTTTAACAATAGCGTGTCCCTTTCCTTTCTGTGAATCGAAATGTTCATATGAAGCTCCCTGTTCGCTTACCTTTTCTTGTGAGTAGAGTTCAGCGATGCTCACGTCAAAATATTGTGCGATTTTTGTGAGGTTTTTAATCGGAATATTGGCGTCTTTTTTTTCATAAAGCTGAACGGTACGTAAACTAACCCCAATAGCCTGAGCAAATTCGGTCTGACTAATATTTTTTTTGCGCCTCAATTGCTTCAAAATGAACATAATATTGTATTATTGCGTAATAATCTTACATATTTTGTTGTATATGTAATATAAATACACTATTTGTAATTCGGTTACAAACAAATATAACAAAATGTGCAACCTTGTTATCTATAAAATAATTTTTACGACATAGAAAGATTATCCCTTTCGCGTCGAACACCAAATAATAACACTAACCATTAACTCCGTTCAACCAATGCTAAGTGAAGACGACTATGGAAAGCCCATCAATGAAAAATTATCAATTACCCTGCGTAGAAATACAACTAAAGATGATTATGCCAATATTGCTTCGCGTACCAATGTCAGTTTTTCGACAATTAGAGATGTTGTTTACCGTACGAATAGCCTAACAAAATCAAATTCCAGAGCAATTAAAGCGCTAGTAAAGGCAGCCTTTGACAATTCACTTGCCAGCCAACTACAGGCCGAGGGAGATAAAAGATTCTTGTATAAGCTTTTATAAAAAGCAACTCAAGGCATTTAGAAGAAAACGAAGAAGTAATTTGCTATTTTTAGGGCCATAATTCAATCTATGGTAATCTCTAAAAGTACTTTTCGTTCGAAGCTCCCTAACGCAAAAACAACGATTTTTACTACGGTAGGTCATTTGGCCAGAAAACACAATGCCATCGATCTTTCTCAAGGCTTTCCGAACTTTGAAGCCGATCCAAAATTGATGGGGCTGGTTACCAAAGCCATGAAGGCCGGCCATAATCAATACGCATCAATGCAAGGGTATTACGGGCTTCGTGAAATTATTTCCGAAAAAATAGAAAAATTACATGGCAGAAGTTATAGCCCTGAAAACGAAATAACGATAACAGTCGGAGCGACTCAAGCAATTTTTACGGCAATTACTGCGTTCGTACACCCAGGTGACGAGGTCATCGTATTGAAACCTTGCTATGATTGTTACGAGCCGGCCATTGAGGTCAATGGAGGCATTCCAGTGGCCATTCAATTGAGAGCCGGAGATTACAAAATAGATTGGGGGGAATTCAAAAATAAAATCACTCCAAAAACGCGAATGGTCATTATCAATACTCCGCATAATCCAAGCGGAAGAATCTTTACCAAATTTTACGGCCGACAAACATCATTCTGGTAAGTGACGAGGTATATGAACATATTGTTTTTGACGGAAAGGAACATCAAAGCGCCTCAAGATTCGAGGATTTGGCTTCCCGCAGTTTTGTCTGTGCTTCTTTCGGAAAGACCTTTCATGTGACCGGTTGGAAAATGGGATACTGCGTCGCATCCGCCGAACTTATGGAAGAGTTTGTAAAAGTGCATCAATTTGCGGTTTTCTGTGTAGATCATCCTACCCAAAGAGCCATGGCCGGATACCTTCAAAATGAAAATCACTATCTCGATCTAAACAATTTCTATCAAGAAAAACGTGATTTCTTTTTATCACGTCTTGAAAATTCCAGGTTTAAGTTTACTCCCTCACAAGGCACTTATTTTCAATTGGTGGATTACTCCTCGATTACTGACGAAGAAGATGAAGATTTTGCAAAAAGACTTATCGTTGATCAAAAATTGGCAAGTATTGCTATTTCGTCTTTCAATATGGATGGCCGTCAAGAC
The DNA here is from genome assembly GCA_003232435.1 of Flavobacteriales bacterium. Classification (GTDB taxonomy): domain Bacteria; phylum Bacteroidota; class Bacteroidia; order Flavobacteriales; family Flavobacteriaceae; genus Aurantibacter_A. The sequence goes on from QIJL01000634.1 coordinate 2,021, forward strand.
GGAGTACTACGGTTTTGTTTTGCCAAAAAGAACGAAACTTTAGAACAGGCCGCCGATATTTTATGCAGTCTTTAATCAAAGATCAAATTCACTTTGGTCATAAACTCGCCGATTTTACCAGGTTCCAACCATCGTGTGACCACAACTAAGTCGTTTTCTTTATCTACGACTATAAAGTTGCCCCCGAAACCTGCAGCGTAGTATATATGTTTTCAGAAAGTCCTTCCCAATGGCGACTTCCTTTTTTGTTCAGCCACCACATATAGCCATAGTTCGCATTGGGTTTTGACGGTTCAATTGCCCTTTGAATCCATGATTCGCTGATGAGCTGTTCATCTTTCCATTTACCATTATTAAGGAAAAGCAATCCAAAACGGGCCATATCCTCCGTATTGATGAAGAGTCCGGCACCGGAATGTCCTCCACCAGTAACAGATTTCATTTGAATTCCGTCGATTTCCGTCCAGGCATGGTCATAGCCATGCCAGCGCCAAGTGGTCGAGGCTCCGATTTTATCCATGATATTTTCTTTGAGAACCATTGGCATGGGTTTGCGCCAAACATGGGTAAGGGCATATGCCAGTACGTTGACACGAACGTCGTTGTACTCCATAACGGTACCGGGCTCGTTGGGCTTTTCAAGTTTCCAATCATCGATACCTCCTTCTTTTGGTGGTCGGTCGGCCCAATCTTTGCCTCCCCAAAGTTCGCCCGACCAAGCGGAATTCTGTTGTAAAAGATGTTCCCAAGTGATCTTGGAGTTGTGAGTTCCGTCAAAGGTGCCATCCCAGATATAGTCAATCACCTTATCGCCTGTGTCTTCAATCAACCCCTTGTCTTCGGCTAAACCTG
>QIJL01000053.1 GCA_003232435.1 Flavobacteriales bacterium
TTGCGGTTCGTGAGGTTATTATGCGAAAAGGTGGTGATAAAAGTGTGGAATTATTTCAATATGCGCTTTCCATTGACAGCACAGACCAGGCCAAAATGGTGCTATATGAAACATACAGTAAAATCCTCTCAAGCATTGGCAAGACAGATGAAGCAGTTTCATTAAAAATAGAGGGACTTAATTTTGCCAAAAAACTGAATAACGAAGAGTTTATTATCCAATATCACGTTGATCTGGCCAGTGTCTATTTATATCAGAATTTACCCGATAAAGCACTTTTTCACCTTAATGTAGCTGAACCACTTACTGAGAAGAAATCAAACAAAATATTTCGCCAAAGTCTGTTTTACCACAGAGGGTTGTTGCAGAATATGTTGGGAAATTATGAGGGCGAACGCATCAATTATCTTAAAATGTGGGATGCTATAAAGGATGATAAGAATAGTCCCCGAAAGCGATTTGTATTGTACATTCTTGTGGATTTTTTCAGTCAGGTTGATTATCCAGAAGAATTGGCCAAATTTACCGAAATACTATCAGACTACTACGCCGAAGCCAATCCCAATACCCCTGCCGGGCATTTACCAATTAAAGATATTTTTGAAAAAAGAGCAGATCCCCAGAACATACCACTCTTAAAACGGGCGATTGAAGTTAGTGATAGTCTTAATAGCCTTAATTCGTTAACCTTTTCATCTATTGCCTTAGCAAAAACGTATGAGAAAATGGGTAGGCCATTTGATGGTGTAATCGCTTTAAAGCGAGTTCTGAAAAAAGTGGATACGGTAAATAAACCACAACTTAAGCTCTACCTCCTTTCTGAATTAGTTCGAATCAATGCTCAGGCAACTAATTATAAAGATGCCTATTCCTTTAAGGTTGAAGAAACCACCTTGAGAGAAAATATCAATTCAGAAAGAATGCAACGAAACATTGCAGAACTGGAAGTAAAATTCGACACCGAAAAGAAAGAACGTAAAATAGCACAGCAAAACCTTCAGATCGAAAAAGAAAACCGCCAAAAGAATATGATACTATTTGGATTAATAGCTTTGGGAATAGTGCTTTTGATTTCGGTGTTATTTTTCAGAAAAAAATTACAATATCAAAAAACAATTGCCTTCCAAAAAGACGCAATTCGGCAGAAAGAAATCACCGAACTACGCCAAAAAAATAAGTTGCTGGCATTAAACAGTATGATAGAAGGTCAGGAGGCAGAACGTCTTCGCATTGCAAAAGATCTACATGACAGCCTTGGGGGTTTACTTAGTACGGTAAAAGCACATTTCACAACCATTCAGAAGGAAATGGCCCAATTGGAAAAACTCAATATCACCGAAAAAACGAATTCACTCATCGACGAAGCCTGCATTGAAGTACGGCGTATTTCCCATAATATGGTGCCTCATGCCTTGAGCATATCGGGCCTAAAAGGAGCGATTGAAGATATTGTAGTAAATCTTCAGGATGAAGGTTTCGAAGTAACACTTGAGATTAGCAACCTTCCCTGAAACAACACGGGATGTTATGATCTATCGTCTTATGCAGGAAATTTTGTCAAATATCAGAAAACATGCAAGTGCAAAAACCATACTGATACAATTGCTGGGTCATGAAAATGGCATGAACCTTTTAATTGAAGATGATGGAAATGGCTTTGACTATGAGAAGGCCGTTGAAAAAGACGGACTTGGTCTAAAAAGTATCAACAGCAGAGTACAATTTCTGGATGGACATATTGACTGGGATACAATACCCGGTAAAGGCACCACCATTAATATAAAAATCCCGCAAGAAGTTTAAGATGGAGCGTAAAAGAAATAATATTGATCCGTACAGATTTCGACACTTAATGAAGTCATTCCTTCCGGCTATCCTACTGCTATGCTTATCTAGCCAAGCACAAAACAACAAGGTAGAAGACAGCTTGTACTCATTGTTGGGTTCGGCCAAAAACGATTCGGTGACCATGTCCTTGTACAATCAGTTGCGAAGAGCTACTTTTTATTCTGAAACGGAGATATCTAAAGGGTATACACAAAAATTCCACGAATATGCCACTAAAAGGAATGACTCTTTCCATATAGCACTGGCTAATTATTATTTAGGTAATGCCGATGTTACTCTGGGAAATTTTACAG
>QIJL01000613.1 GCA_003232435.1 Flavobacteriales bacterium
CTGTCTATTCATTTTTCACCTCACTTTACTTAGACGCAATCTTCGATAGGGGTATTCCTCTTTGACTTTTTGAATTTTATATGCCATACAGGGACTCCTCCAAAAAAAAATTGAAAACGATAGAATTTAGAACAGATGCTCTAAATTCTATCTATAGGCAAGGAATTATACGGATAGAATTCTGTATAACGCAATATCCCAGTCTTATGCGGAAAAAATTCTATATAAGACTAAGTTAGCAGCATGAAGTCTGTGCGAGAAAGACTCAATGGCAAAAGCAAGAATTTTTATCAGTTCTACATGTTACGACCTCGATTCTGTGAGGGAAGAACTTGATATTTACTTATCTTCCTTAGATTTCGAAGTTCTTAATTCACAAAAAGCTAGTTTTGGTGTTACGCCTGGAGCACATTCTCATAGATCGTGCATAGATCAAGTAATAGAATCTGACTTTTTGTTGTTAATTATTGGAAAGAGGAGAGGTGGAACTTATGTCGGTAGTGAAAAGTCAATCACAAACGAGGAGTTTAAAAAGGCTAAAAAGATTGGTCTTCCAATTATCGCTTGTGTTGATAAAACAATAATCGATCATCTAGCAACATATAAAAAAAATCCAGCGAGTGATTTCAGTTCTGTTGTTGATGACAAGAGAGTTTTTCATTTTATTGAATATGTAAATGCTGGCGCAACTGACAACTGGTTACACCCATACCGCAATATCGAAGACATTAGAAAAATCATAAAAGGACAAATTTCACATTACTTGAGTATCTACTCAAAGGGGTTAAGACTTGATAGGGCCAAAACGAAAAAAAATAAATCTCAAAAATCCAATATTGCCAAATTTCCTTCATCCATTAATGATTTTAAAAAAGGAGGCCAAGACGAACAAACCATAATCAAGAATGGACTTAGGGATCTATACCAAGTCATCACAATGATTTTGAAATCAAGCATGAAGAAGGATAATAAAATTGAGCAATTAAAATGTCTTTGGGTTATTGCACGCCACGGAGAATTGGGGCCAGACCATTTTACTATTGATAATGATGTATTTAAACAGTTTGCATGGTCAACAAGTAGAGGGAATAGAGTCTTTAATCAGATGAGGGCTTTCGGAATAGTTGGTGAGTATGAGACCGATGATTCATCGTTATCAATTTATTTGTCATTTGAAAGCGAATCAGAAGACTCTTCCTTGACTCGGGCGCTTAAAAAATATGTTCAAACATTAATGGAAAAACATGGTGAAGATGATGGGCTGGAAATCTTATATAGCGCAGATATGCATATATTTGCCTGCTAATCGGATAGCCGGGGGCCTCTAACCCCCAGCCTACACACCACCTAGCATGCGGGTCCGCACTAGGCGGTTCACAAAAGCATCGCTCACAAAGAGATCGTTGGTATCCATGTGGAAAGGGGTCTGGCCTGCATAACTGTATTTTTATGGTTCATCATTGTCAGATCGAATCTTCTGGGTTACCCGATTCTTGTGGCTCTCCG
>QIJL01000236.1 GCA_003232435.1 Flavobacteriales bacterium
CTAAAAGTCCTTCATATTAAAACTTTTCCATGATTTGAAATAGATTACGAATTGAAAAAATCTCGAAATTCAGATTTTTTCGCATCACTAAGGTTCTGCAATAAAATTGCAGGGTTTTAAACCCCAACCTGAGACCAATAAATGACCTGCCGGCAGGCAGGCGCAGTCAGATTGTTTGTTCTCTTTGTTCCCAAAGGGTTTATTCATTGGTCTTTTATTGTTTTTAATGGTATTCATGTGTTCGCTTTGCTCGGAACTAGCGGTTTCCATATACTGCTCTAAATTTTATCACATTATCCAGATAGTGTTTCAAAAATTTATATTGTCTATGAAAACCGCTAAAAATTTTAGTGCGAATTAATTAATAGAAGTGCCCTTAACGAACGAAAGCCATTTTTAACTAGGAATTAACAGCCTCGCCTATACCTGTTTACTAATTTTGTTCGTTGAAAGAGTAGCAATTTTTTGTATGGATAAAAAATTACTTTATCTGTTTCTTATTTTATTGGCGAGTTGCGGTAAAGGTGAAAAAAGTTCCCCAAATGTTTTTTTTGCAGGGGAAATTGTAAACCCTACCAGTGGCCATGTCGTTCTATATAAAGGCGATGCTGTTATTGATTCTGCTAAACTCGACGAGCACAATCGCTTTTCTTTTCGGCTAGATTCCATTTCGAGCGGACTTTACCACTTTAATCATGGGCGTGAGTATCAGTATGTGTATTTAAAACAAGGCGATAGTCTTGCCATTCGCCTTAACACCATAGCTTTTGATGAATCACTTGTTTTTTCGGGCAAGGGTGAAGATATCAACAATTTTCTCTTGGAACTTTTCTTGGCCAGCGAAGAAGAGCGCTCTACAATAAATTCGGCATATCATTTAGAATCCGATGATTTTAGTTATAGCATTGATTCGATGGCACAAGGTAAATTGGGCCTCCTCAAGAATTTAAAAGCAGAGGGCGGCCTTACAGAGAAAGAAGTCAAAATTGCCGAAGCTAGTATCGTATACCAATACAATACCTTCAAAGAGAAATACCCCTTCGTACATCGAAAATATTCCCAGGATAGAAAAATCAAGGAACTACCCGTCGACTTCTATAATTACAGGAAGGAAGTGAGCTTTGGTGATAGTGACCTTACCTATCTAAAGCCCTACTATAATTTTATGAACCACCATTTTGGAAATATCTCTTACATGAGTTGCTCGCACCTGTGTAAGATAAAAAACGATGTGGTAAAGAACGAGCTGCATTTCAATAAGCACAAGTTGAAGCTTATCGACAGTATTATTATGGAAAAGGAATTAAAAGACAACCTATTCAGAAATGTAGCCTTTGATTACCTGTTGAGCACCCGCGACGTTGAGGAGAACAATAGAATATTTATCGAGCAATTTCGCAAGTTGTCAAACAATAACAGGCATATAGAAGAAATCGATGGTCTCTACGAGGGTATACGAAACATTCAACCGAACGAGCTAGTTCCCGATGTTTTGGTCTTTGATTCTTCAGATGGAGAGAAAATATCGATTCGTGAGGTTTCGAAAGACAAAAAAGCAATTTTTTACTTTTGGACGGGAGCGAATAAAAGGCATTTTAACGAGATCACAAAGAGAGTGATGTCGCTTGCCACCAAAAGACCGGATTATTCATTTATTGGGATCAATATCGAAACCGAGGAACCCAATTGGAAGGGGATGGTACGGACGTCAGGCCTAGATCCATCTAACCAATATCGTTCTGATAATTTTAAAGAACTCAACAGGGCTCTAATTATTTATCCTTT
>QIJL01000362.1 GCA_003232435.1 Flavobacteriales bacterium
GAATGGCATCTGGTTTCGGTTGGCGCTCAGATCCGTTTACCAAAGCTCGAAAAATGCACCGTGGAATGGACTTTACCGCACCCAAAGGCACTCCGATTTATGCAAGTGGTGACGGTAAGATAACACGTGTCGATAATAATTCATCAGGATATGGCAAGCATATTCGAATCGATCATGGATATGGATATTTGACACTCTACGGCCACTTGAGCAAGTACAACGTAAAAAAAGGACAAAAGGTAAAACGCGGAGACCTAATCGGTTTCGTTGGTAATACCGGTCGCTCGGAAGCACCCCACCTTCATTATGAAGTCTGGAAGGACAAAGAACGAATCAATCCTATAAATTTCTACTACGGAAGTTTATCGGCCAAAGAATTCGAGAGCATGTTGAAATTCGCAAATCAAGAAAACCAATCACTTGACTAATGCACGTAGAACTACCTGAAAAAAGATATTATGGTATTGGCGAGGTAGCCAAGGCCTTCGACGTAAACACTTCATTGATCCGCTTCTGGGAAAAAGAATTCGATGCCTTGAAACCCAAAAAAAATGCCAAGGGCAACCGCAAGTTCACTCCCGAGGACATCAAAAACCTAAAGCTCATCTTTCATCTAGTCAAAGAACGCGGCTTCACTCTCGAAGGCGCAAAGACACATCTCAAGGAAAACAGGCAAAAGACCCTCAACAATTTTGAGATCATCGATAAACTTGAAAAAGTCAAGGCCGAGCTCTTCAAAATCAAAGAGCAACTATAGCCGGGTTGGATGTTGGATGCCAAAATTTGAAAATATCATTTTTTCTTGGCGAGATTTAAATTTTTTCAAAGCGGTGTAACAAAACACCAAGGTCTTCAGACTTATAACCGTTAACTATTATCAATTACACTAAATAAACACTATCATGAAAAAAGGAATAATAATCTTAATCGTTCTTGGGGTCATCGCCTTTGGTCTTTATCAATGGGCCGTTGGTTTCAACAATACGGCGGCCGATGCAAAAACGGCCTGGTCAAATGTCGAAAGCTCTTATCAACGTAGAAATGACCTTATAGGAAATTTAGTAAAGACCGTACAAGGTGCGGCCGATTTCGAAAAAGAAACACTTGAAGGTGTAATTCAGGCAAGAGCAGAGGCTACTAAAACGACGATCGATGCAGGTAATCTTACTCCGGAGAAGATGGCCGCTTTTCAGGAAGCTCAAAGTGGTCTTACGGGTGCATTGAGCAAACTAATGGTCGTAGTAGAACGATACCCCGAATTGAAGGCCAATCAAAACTTTCTAGAGCTACAATCGCAATTAGAGGGGACCGAGAACCGGATCAATGTAGCTCGAGATCGATTTAACGAAGCGGTAAATGTTTATGACATACATACTACAAAATTCCCGGGCAAGTTGCTTGCAGGAATGTTCGGTTTCGAGGAAATGGCTCGCTATAAAGCAGATGCCGGATCGGATCAGGCACCAGACGTAGACTTCGATTTTAATTAGAATTTGCCATGTCATGTGTGGTTGTCGCCAAACGGATTTGCTGGGTTTTTGTAGAGATTTTTTCTTTAGGCAAGGCAGGGCGGAGCGTTAAGAAAATGTCTTGCAGACATTTTTAGCCAACGCACCAGCTGGCGCGTTGGCAAAGCATCCCGAAGTAAATTCGGGACGGCTAATAATTTTAACCTGCTGGCAGGCAGGCGTAGCATAAGGAAATAATAACGATGAAAACCGGAAATCCGTTCGGCTATAACCGCACAAGTAGAGTAGAGGTTTTTTTAACTGCCCACGAGGAGCAAGAGATTGTCGCAGCCATTCTCGAGGCCGAAAAAAATACCTCGGGAGAGATACGCGTGCACATTGAAGCACACACAAGATCGGCGCATGATGAGCGGGCAAAAGAAGTTTTCCATTTGCTAAAAATGGACAATACCAAGGAAGAAAACGGAGTGCTCATTTACATTGCCGTTAACGACAAAAAGTTCTCCATCTACGGCGACCGTGGCATTGACAAGGTAGTGCCCGATGATTTTTGGGAGTCCACAAAAGATGCAATCCAAGAACAATTTGTAAAAGGTAACTTCAAAAAAGGAATTATTGACGGAATCTTAAGGGCGGGGGAAGAATTGAATTCCCATTTCCCATGGCATCCGACGGACACCAACGAACTGAGCGATGAAATATCAAAAGGTTAGCTTCTTGCTCATTCTTTTGTGCAGCCTAATTGGACAAGCACAATTCAAAATTCCGGAAAAACCTTCCGAGCAAACTAGCGTTTATGATTATGACAAAAAACCGCACTAGAGCAAAAACTTATTCGCTATTCGGATAGTACCTCAACTCAAATCGTTGTTGCGATCATCAAATCTACCGAAGGCGAGGACATCAATTTTCTCGGGGCTCAATGGGGCCAAAAATGGGGCATTGGACTGGCGGACAAAGACAATGGCGTTCTTGTGCTTTTGGCAAGAGGAGATCGCAGAATTGCAATAAATACGGGTTATGGTGTCGAAGCCACTTTGACCGATGCAATGAGTCGCAGAATTATTGAAAATATAATCATTCCGCGGTTCAAACAAGATAATTATTACAGTGGGCTCAATGATGGCGCCGATGCCATATTTCAAGTCTTGAACGGCGAATTCAAAGAGGAACGCACCTTTGACAATCAAGAAGGTTTTCCGCTTGAATCCTTACTTCCCTTTATCATTTTCTTTGTCATTCTTATCATCTTATCACGTCGAAATAGACGTGGTGGAGGTCGTAATGGCGGAAAACGTTCAGGAGGCCTGGATCTTTGGGACATTATCATTCTCAGCAATATGGGCCGTAGCGGTGGTTCTGGAGGAGGCTTCGGAGGAGGTGGAGGCTTCGGTGGTGGTTTCGGTGGCGGTGGCTTTGGCGGCGGCGGCGCTTCGGGGGGGTGGTGATTTTTGAGTTGGCAGTATTCAGTAGCAGTTGGCAGAAAATAAGTTCAAGCGCAAGCGCAAGAGCCAAGTTCAAAATTCCAGGTTCAAGGTTTTCGTGCCTTTGGCGACCAGGATAAGATTTTCAAGAGACTGATTACTTAATACTGAAAACATACTGCTTACTGCTTACTGCTTACTGCTTACTGCTTACTGAAAATCACTTCTTCCTCATATAAATAGTGACGGGCACCCCTGTAAAGTCAAAATTCTCACGTAGTTTATTTTCCAAAAATCGCTTGTAAGGATCGCGGATATATTGCGGCAGGTTACAAAAAAAAGCAAACTGCGGATAATGCGTTGGCAGTTGCGTGATATATTTTATTTTTACGTATTTGTCTTTATAGGCAGGTGGAGGTGTGTGGGCGATAATGGGCAGTAGCACATCGTTCAATTGGCGGGTCTTTATTTTTTTTGATCGATTTTTATAAACTTCCACGGCGGTCTCAATCGCCTTATAAATACGTTGTTTGTTCAATACCGAAATAAATAAGATGGGTACATCTACAAAAGGCTCCATCGCCTTTTTGATTCGTTCGGTATATTGCTTCATGGTGTTGGTCTTTTTGTCTTCGACCAAATCCCATTTATTCACTAGAATTACGATGCCCTTATTATTTCTTTGGGCCAACCAAAAAATATTCGAGACCTGTCCGTCAAAACCTCGGGTCGCATCAAAAAGAAGCAAACAAACATCGGAATGTTCAATAGC
>QIJL01000016.1 GCA_003232435.1 Flavobacteriales bacterium
AATCGCTCATCGTTCGGTCGGCGTAGCCAGAATAAATCGAGTCGAGTACATGCATTCCCGAGGTCACCTTACCGAAAGAAGGGAAACCCGTTACCCCGCTATAACTAATGGTGTCGAGCCTACGATTATCCACTAGATTGATAAAAAGTTGGGTGCCACGGGTCTCGACACCTGATCTTGCAAAGCTCAAAGTACCTTTGGGGTTACCTTGAATCACTTTTCGTCAGGTATTTTTGTGCTGATCCAATTGTTCAAAACGACTGAATCTGAAGTCCCGAATTGGGCTACAAAATCTGGAACGACTCTATAAAAGAGTATATTCTTAAAATAATCGTGCCGGATCAATTGATAGAATCGGTCCGCCGCTTTTGGAGATAATCGCCGTTCGACTTCAACATCAAAATTGCCCCTTGAAGTTTCGAAACGCGCGGAGTATTTCTCGGGGGAAATTTCTTTTGTCCATTCCGTTTTAAAAACCCTGGGCCCGCAACCGATGGCAAAAACGATTAAAATAAATGTGAAAATTCTTTTCATAAAGTGGACGTAATCTAGATTTTGACCACTGCTAAAATACCTATTTTTGTACTAAACTGTTTCCGAACTTGAAAAACTATAAGTGCATTATTTTTGATTGCGATGGGGTACTGGTCGATAGTGAAGTGCTGGGCAATCAAGTATTCGTCGATTTGGCGAATGGGTATGGTGCAGGTATCGATATCGATTATGCCATGCAGAATTTCAAGGGAGGTCATTTAGAAGATTCCATCCAGCAGGTAGAAAATATTTTGGGAAAGCCATTACCCGAAAGCTTCATAGCTGATTATCGCAAACGTTCGTATGAGGTCTTTAAAACCGAATTGCTACCGATAAGCGGAATCAAAAATGTTCTTGATTCTTTGGAAGTTCCATTTTGTACCGCATCGAGCGGCCCCATGGAGAAGATAAATGAAAACCTTAAAACAACAGGACTTTATCCATATTTCGAGGGTAATGTTTTTAGTTGTTACGATATCGAAAAATGGAAACCCGACCCAACCATTTATTTATTGGCAGCAAAAACGATGGGATATGAGATTAAAGATTGCTTGGTAATCGAAGATTCAATGGCAGGAGTTATGGCTGCAAGAAATGGTGGATTCGATGTTTATGGTTACGATTCTCTGGGGGGAAATTCACTTACCGAGTATTGCAATAAGGTTTTCAATAATATGGATGAACTCATTCCAAAGATTAAACAACAGTAATGGACAGCATCCTCCAAAAATATCTTCCTGAAAGAGCAGTAGAATCTTGCTTAGCGCTAATTCAAGAGAAAGGGGTATACCTGAAAATCGTCAACGACCGTGTTACACGTCATGGCGACTACCAAAAGCTGTCGGATGGGAGACACAAGATCACGGTCAATGCCACTCTGAATAGATATCGATTTTTGATTACCTTGATTCACGAGATCGCGCACTTGGTCGCCTTTGAAAAATTCGGACATCGTGCTTCCATTTATTAGGCCTGAGATATTCCCGTCACAATTGCTGCCGCTTTTGGCCAAACATTTTCGAAATCCGAAGGCTAGTAGCAGTACCGATGCTCGACTATCTATCGCCCTGCAACATTTCGATATGCAACATACCGATAAATCGTACGTTTTTGAATTACCTTTGGGAAGTGTTTTCCGGATTCATAACGGCAAACTATACAAAAAAGGAAACCGACGTGTAAAACGCTATGAATGCGTTGAGGTGTCAACGGGTAAATTGTATCTTTTTCAGCCAAATGCCGAAGTGGAGTTGATCGGGGGCTAATGGGTCGAATATATCATAAACAAATGGAACGGATCAACGAGATTCCTCGTTCCTCGGAGTGACAATTAACAGATGAACAAGAATTATTATGCCGTATTAATGGCGGGTGGGGTCGGATCCCGATTCTGGCCCATGAGTACCACCGAAAACCCGAAACAGTTTCACGACATGTTGGGCACGGGCGATACCCTGATTCAAAAAACGTTCAAACGGCTCAATAAATCTGTGCCTGCCGAGAATATTTTGATATTGACCAATGAGCGTTATAATGATCTGGTGTTGGAGCAATTGCCTCTGGTCAAACAAGAACAAGTTGTGTTGGAACCTGCCATGCGAAATACTGCACCTTGCATTCTTTATGCGGCATTGAAGATCCAAAAAATGAATCCTGATGGGGTAATGATCGTCGCGCCCAGTGATCATTGGATCGAAGATGAAGATGCTTTTTCAAAGGATGTGACCACTTGTTTTGAAAAATGTGAAAATGAAGAAGTGCTATGTACCTTGGGTATCGAGCCGACTTTCCCCAATACAGGTTTCGGGTATATCGAATTTGAAAAAGAAAGTGGTGAGGGACTTAAAAAGGTAAACCAATTCAGAGAAAAACCCGATTACGAAACGGCTA
>QIJL01000165.1 GCA_003232435.1 Flavobacteriales bacterium
GAATGAAAAAAAGGTTGCTGGTCAGCGGAGGGATGTTTCGGATACGATTCCGTAAAGCCCGTTTCTTTATAGGTGTAGTTAGAGTTTATACCAGGGTTCCACGGGCTGATATCCCAAAAATCACGGGAATAATCGAATCGATCCCAAACCTCTATCTGAACCACAATATCCCTTTCCAGAGTCCATTTCAGCATATTTTCGAATCGAGACCAGTAATCTTCGTTCCATTGCTCCAAGTCAAAAGTGCCGTCTTTTTGCAGCGCATAAGGTTTAAGGGCAATGCTTTCGCGTTGACACATCGTATTTCGCACATAATTTCCTCCTATTTTAGAGATTTCGTCCAAATGCATTAAAAGACTATCCGCCAAAAAAAGGTGATCGGTCTTGCTGCCGCCCAAAAGTAGTACAGGTTCCCCTTTGTACTGCCAATAACGATTATCTTCAGACCAGGGTTCCAACTGTTGGCCGAATGCAATGACAGAACTGACTAACAGTCCAAACAAAAGGGAATATTGTCTCATAGCCATCTATGGTTTTAACTATAGGCAAGATACCGATTTGGAAAGATTATCACAAGGTTCTTGAATACTCTGAGAAGATACTTTTGGCAAAAAAGTTATATTTGGCAAGCTGCAAGATTCCGTATCAAAGATCTATGTTTTGAAAAAAATCATTCATAAAATTCATTTGTATTTGGGCCTCATAATAGGTCTTGTTTTTTTTGTCATTGCCTTTTCGGGAGCAATCTATGCATGGGAACCGGAAATAAGTACCTTGATTTACAAACAACAGGTGCAAGAGAGAAACCAAACTTTTGCAAAGGTCTCTACCCTAAAAACAAATCTTGCCAAAGAATTTCCTGAAGGAGATTTCCGTGGCGTACTTTTTCAAGGGAGGTCAAATACCGCCAACGTCTTATTATATGCCCCCGGAACCCATTATTATGCCTTTATGGATCCATACACTGGCGAGGTAAATCATTTACAGGACATGAAGAAAGGAGGGTTGAACCAATTGAAACTACTGCATCGGAATCTGCTTTTGGGCGATATCGGAAAAAAGATAGTTCACTGGGTAACATTGCTGGCCTTAACTATGGTGGTAAGTGGAATAGTGCTGTGGTGGCCGAGTAGGAAGTCTCGAAGAAAGTATCATTTTATGATAAAATGGAAGTCGCGGCCTGTGAAGCTCAATTACGATCTGCATAATGTATTGGGGTTCTATGCTTCATGGATCGGTGTTTTTATCATACTTACAGGAATTTTTTGGGGTTTTGAATCATTTCGAAACCTACTGAAGAATGTAACGGCAGAAAATGGCAATACCTATGAGCTTCCTTTGTCAGATGTAAGCGGCAGTTCTGAGACCCATAATCTCATAGGGAAAGTTGATAGCCTTGCCTTCAGTTTTCTTCAAGACAATCCTGATAAATCAATGCGTATAAGTTATCCCCATAAAGCTTCCGAACCTATAGAAATGCTATAGTGGATGCCAAGCGACGCGTACATCGAACAAATATTTATTATTTCGATCAATATACCGGGCAAAGGCTTTTCGGTAAATTTGAATACGGAATTCAAGATGATGCTAGTACTTTTAAGACGATAAACGGACTTGTTTACGACATTCATTTGGGCAGTTTAGGCGGGTTTTGGGGCCGGCTGCTAGTTTGTTTGAGTTTGTTTGACTTCGTTGGTAATGGCTTCTCTGCCCATCACAGGGTTTGTGATATGGTTTAGCAGGCGCTAAGGAGACCTTTTTGTTTGTTGTCATTAATCTTTAGCGATTAAATGCACCTTTTTTCGGCAAGGTGTTTTTGGTTCAAATACCGTTATCGGGGCTTTTTTACACTTTGTCCGAAGTTTTGTCGCTTAACGAGTTTGGTCTCGTTGAACGAACCGAAACCCCTTATAATGGGGTCTGTGGCGTTTTATATATATAAAACGCACAGTCATGAAAACTATCGCAACTTTAATTTTTGTTCTTTTTATCGGAGTAGCTGCACAAGCTC
>QIJL01000390.1 GCA_003232435.1 Flavobacteriales bacterium
CCGTTAAAGGAGTGAACTTTGACGGTGCAGGGGCGGGTACCTGTTTCATTTATCACTTGAGATATGAAGACGGCCTTGAAGGTCTTGCGCCCGATTATGTTCTTGGGGATATAGCCGGGTGCTATGACCTTTCGAACTATATAGAAGTCACCCGTGCTGAAGGAGCTATGGTCGATGGTGGTACTATTACCGGCGGACCTTTTGAATTCTGTGTTGGCGATGATGAAGCGGATCATGTTTCTGGAATCGAGGTTAACGGAGCTACGGGTACAAATTCTCAGTGGGTAGTTACCGATGAAGACGGAAACATTTTAGGTCTTCCACCTACACCTGAAGTTGTCAATTTTGATGGTGCCGGTGCCGGGGTATGCTTGATCTGGTATTTGCGATATGAAGATGGACTTGTAGGTCTTGAAGGTGGCAACAATGTATCGGCCTTGTCAGGAACTTTTAATTTCTCAAACGAAATTCGTGTATACAGGCATCAGCCCGATGCAGGTGAACTTGTCGGTGGATCTTTCGAGTTTGTTGTAGATGGTGAAGCCGATATGGTTTCTGGTATCGCTATAACCGGAACAAGATCGGGAAGCAACAGTACATTTGTCGTTACTTCCCCGGAAGGCGAGATCTTAGGCATTCCACCTAGTCTCGAAGCTGTTGAGGGGATCGACTTCGATGTGGCCGGCCCAGGAACCTGTCTGATTTGGCACTTGCGCTACGAAGATGGATTGGAAGGCCTCGAAATGGGTTTAAATGCCAATGATCTGTATGGGTGCTATGATTTCTCGAATTATATCGAAGTTGTTCGCCTATCGGATACTAGTGGTAAGGGGCCAGTGAGTTTATTCCCTATGCCTGCGGTAGATGTGGTGAATGTATCTTCAAAATCATTCGATAAAGAGAATGTGCAAATGCGTTTGTATGACTTTGCAGGAAACGATATTTCCAACAAAGTGAGGCGTGTTGATTCCACCGATCTTTCTTATGATGTACAGTCTTTGCCTTCTGGTATCTATCTCTTAAGTCTAAGAAATAGCAAAGGACAGGCAATTACCAAAAAGCTAGTGAAAAAGTAGATTCATGTTTTTAGTTTAAACAGTTCTTAATATAAAAGGTCTTGGCTAACACCAAGACCTTTTTTGTTGAAGAAAAAAGTAACTGTTCAGCTCTCTCTTGTCACTCCGAGAGTGGAGTTTTAAAAAAAACCAGCGTATGAAAATGACATATATTAGAACATATAAACAAGAGCCGCAAATCTGATTTACAATTACCAACTGTTTAGAAATAACGTCAATGGTAGGCACGGGGAATCCCTGCATATACTTGTTCGGCCCCCGTTTTGGGTTTGATGGCCGATGCCCGCCTGAATGACGAAGTCGGGCAGGCCGGTACTTGTACTGAGTATTTCGACTTTAGCCTGTCTTGAGCGTAGCCGAAAGGCTCAATATAGCACCTGCCGAAGTATTGGCAAGAAGGCCCCTGTTTACTGTTCAATACAGGTGAAAGGTAGTGTCAACACTCCCAGGGGATTCCTCACTTCGTTCGGAATGACAAAGGGGGGGAGAAAGACTTCGGCTGAACAGTTACTTTAATCTATAGAATTCCCCGAGGTTCTACCTCGGGTGTAGCATTCAGATAATCGATTTGTTCTAAAAACCAGGAACTAAAAACCAAAAACCAGGAATCAAGATAAAAAGGTCTGGTTTCTTGGCTCTTCGACTTGTACTGAGCGAAGCCGAAGTAAGCGGTCTTGATTCTGATACCTCGGCGGCTCTGCCCCGAGGTAGTTCACTGGTTATACGTACTTACAGTCAAGAGTAAAGTTTATTCCCAAGAATCAATATGTTGGTTCATATCATCGAAATTATATGCTCCCACCTTGTCTTTTCGATATTTAAAGGCCAACAGAGTCAATCCTATAAGTAGAACATAGAGAACTAGGATTAATAGTCCTATTGGCATGAAAGTCTCTGGTATCACATGGTTTTCGAATTCGCCATAACTAAGGAGAATAAGCACCGTGTCGAAAAACTTAAAGACATAAACGGCACAAATCGCATAGAGCGCGTATTCTAAATTTCGCATTTTTGGGTCTGCAATTTCTTCTTCCTTGATTTTGAACCATAATACATAGAGAAATCCAAAATGTACCAAAGTCAGAATTGGAAAAATATAGTTGTCAAACTTGAAAAAGTAAAACTGATTTGTGTACAAGCCATAAAAATTGAAAATAATAAGCAATGTCAAGACCGATATGGTCATCACCAAGATACGTTTCCACGGCAATATGCGTAATATCGAGTTCATAGTTAAGTAGGTTATAAGGCCTGGGGAACCTTGTGGTTTATTTTAGAAAACGTTTCCATGTTTTGTTTATTTTATTTTTTCGACAAAGCGCATGAAAGATAGGATTTTACTTCAAACCACCACTCTTATTGATAATTTCCGTCGTCAGGGAGATAATAAATAAGATCCATAAAACATTCAGCTTATGACAGCCAACCTTTGTTCTGTGCCATTCGAGCAAAGTAGACAAGGGCGATTCCGACGACGATTACCACAATCGGTAAAAACATAGCTCCTGACCCATAGACCTCAAAAGAATCACTGAGAAAGAAAATATATATCTGCTGAACGATTATTCCCAATAGTGAAAGAAGCAATACGGGTCTTGCCCACTTTTTTCTTAAAAGCAGAGCGAGACAGCCTAGAGCACCTGCGAATACAGCAATGGCGAAGGCGGCGGTTGCCCAAGATGGTGTGCTTTCCAGTAGTGCCACTTGGTCCTCTGGCAATGCCCCCTTTATTTCGTCGGTCACATAGGCTTGGCTCAAATAATTCATAACACCTGCTAGGTTCCATACAAGTGCCAAACCACTGACTACCCAAAACCAAGTTGGCACTTTTGTTTTTATGGTATTTTCCATGCTGTTCTGTTTTTAGTTGGTTATATGGCTTACAAATTACAAAAAATGGATTAGATTCGAATTTATACTCATGACACATGAAAACCCGAAGTTTTATAAGCGTCTTTTTGCCTCTAACGGCGTTAAAATTATTAACCGTAGCTACGGCTATGCT
>QIJL01000006.1 GCA_003232435.1 Flavobacteriales bacterium
ACTGGGTACATGAAACTTTTGGCGGAGTTTATAATGTAACAGGCATCTTTAAAGCTCCCCCGGCCAATTCTTCGACTCGATTTGATGTATTGTTTCCGCATGAGCTTTTTGGCCAATTCTTTTCACACTCCTTGGACTGGGACAATAATAGCAGCAATACCTACTTGGTATTGCGAAAAGGCACCGACATTGAACGATTTAATAAAAAGATGACCAAGCTGCTCAAAAGCAAGCATGAATCGCCGCTTGTTTTGAACGATGTATTCGTTCAATCTTATTCCGATCAATACCTATATGGTAGTTTTGGGCAAGGAAATAGGGTCACGCCCAGAATACAATATGTTACCCTGTTCTGTTTATTGGCCCTGTTTATTCTAATCATTGCCTGTGTCAATTATATTAATCTTTCGACCGCCAAAAGCACTACAAGAGCTGGAGAAATAGGGATGCAAAAAGTGCTTGGAGCAAAACGCAAAACCTTAATAGGTCAACATATCACGGAATCTTTGTTATTGTCTGTGTTTTCACTGGTCGTTGCAATAGTAGTGGTTATAATTTTCTTGCCACAGTTCGAGATTATTTCGGGAAAAACGATTTCCCTCGAATTTAACGTTGAATTGGTTTTATTGGTAGTTTCGATAACCTTTATTACCGGACTTTTAGCAGGACTTTACCCAGCTTTTATTTTATCGGGGCTTAATCCTATAAAGGCCCTAAAGGGAACGGTGGAATCCGGTGCCGGTGGTCAGTATATCAGGAAGGGCTTGGTAATTTTCCAGTTTGCCACGGCAACTATCCTTATGGTCGCTTTTGCCATTGTTTACAGCCAGTTAGAACTGATCAATTCCAAAAACCTCGGATTTGATAAAGAACATGTTGTTGTTTTTGAAATGGGGAAAAAGCTGCCCGATGTAGCTGGTCAAGCAAACGGTTCCGATTCCATTGCAAGGTTAAAACAAACTATGGCAATAGAACGATTTTTACAGTCAGTCAGAGATATACCGGGTGTTGCCAATGCCACTAATTTTAGGCATAGCATGATAGGGGATTTCGGGGAAACAACAGGGCTGTCATGGGAAGGCGGTAACCTTGAAAACAATGTGGTTTTTGGCAATTTGATTGCAGGCTATGATTATATTGAAACTATGGGTATACCCTTAAAAAAGGGGCGTTCTTATTCCAAGAAGTTTTCTTCGGAAAACGAAAAAATCATCTTGAACGAAACAGCGGTCGAAACAATGGGGTTAGAAAATCCTATTGGTAAGACAGTTATGCTTTGGGACCAGCCCAGAGAGATTATCGGAGTAACACAAGATTTTCACTTTGCTTCCCTATATGAAGAGATAAAGCCAGTGTTCTTTAATTTGGATGTTAGCAGCTTCTCGTCCCGTATTATGGCAAGGCTTGAAGTCGGAGATCAGAAGTCGACCCTTGAGCGAATTAAAAAAGCTTATGGTTTGACGGGCAACATATGAGTTATAAATTCCTAGACGATGACTATAATGACTTGTATAATTCAGAAAATCGCATCGCATCGCTATCAAAGTACTTTGCCATCTTGGCCATGATTATCTCTTGTCTTGGTCTCTTTGGTCTAGCCATGTTTACAGTTCAAAGAAAGAAAAAAGAAAAAAGCATACGAAAAGTTTTAGGGCAAAGTGCCGCTCAGGTTGCGGTAATGCTCTCAGGTGAATTTGCGAAACTGGTTTTAATTTCAATAGTA
Organism: Flavobacteriales bacterium; assembly: GCA_003232435.1. Taxonomy (GTDB): domain Bacteria; phylum Bacteroidota; class Bacteroidia; order Flavobacteriales; family Flavobacteriaceae; genus Aurantibacter_A. Next base: position 1,724 of record QIJL01000006.1, read on the forward strand.
ATCGCTCTGCCAATTGCCTATTTACTGGCCAACAATTGGCTCTCTGGTTTTGCGTATCGAATTCCGTTACAGGTATGGTATTTTATCGGCGCGGGGCTGGTGGCCCTGTCAATTGCCATGTTGACCGTGGGCAGTCAGGCGATTCGGGCAG
>QIJL01000185.1 GCA_003232435.1 Flavobacteriales bacterium
TGACCATTTAAAATTTGTTCCAAAGAAACAACAGGATTTACCGTTTCGGTAGAACCTAATAGATTTTGTCTCATGATCATTTGTTCTTCCGCCATTTTCGGATAATCGATTACCGTCTTCAGCATGAATCGATCTACCTGCGCTTCCGGTAACGGATAAGTTCCTTCTTGCTCAATTGGGTTCTGGGTCGCCATAACTAAAAATGGCTTGTCCAAGATAAAAGTCTCGTCCCCAATGGTAACTTGCTTTTCCTGCATGGCCTCGAGCAATGCCGATTGAACCTTTGCCGGGGCACGGTTGATTTCATCCGCCAAAACGAAATTCGCGAAGATGGGCCCCTTTTTAATGGAGAAATCATTGACCTTCATATTGTAGATCATAGTACCGGTTACATCGGCAGGCAGAAGGTCGGGCGTAAACTGAATTCTACTGAAACTTCCTTTGACCGCTTTGGCCAATGTATTTATCGCAAGTGTCTTTGCAAGACCTGGCACACCTTCCAATAAAATATGACCTTGACCCAATAGACCGATCAACAATCGTTCGATCATATGTTTTTGACCCACGATCACCTTGTTCATTTCAAGAACGAGCAGGTCGATAAAAGCGCTTTCCCGCGCTATTTTTTCGTTCACTGCGCTGATATCCACAGTAGTATTTTCTTCCATAAAAAGATTAATTTTTAGTCTAGAGACTGTTTTGAAATATCTCGATTATTTTCTTATGCCTCTTTTTGCGCATAACTGCGTTAAAATTTTGAACCGTCCGCCTTAGGCGGATGCTTAAAAATTTTGCCTTATTCTGCATCAAAAATAGGCCATAACAATTCTAACGACATATTTCAAAACAGTCTCTATGTTTATAGTCGGTCGAGTAGTAGGGCGCAAATTGAAAATTTATTTAATCATTGCCTGTTAACGATTGGTTAAAAAACACTCTCAGCCCCTAAGTTTTATGACGTTTTTAAGGGAATTATTTCTATTTTCACAAACCTACAAAAAACTATGTTCCCCAATCAAGAAATATCGTCTTGGCCCCTTAACTGTGCTAAAAAATTTCTACGGTGAAAATACTTGGTGAAAAAGAGTGTTAAATCGACCCGAACCAGATCTAATTTATATTAAAATTATACCACTATGTACTGCAAGCACATAGATTTTTTTACGAATGAAATTCGTTTTTTTCAAATATCCGTTTTTGTCGGAAGACCGAAGTCGGAAGCAATCGTCTTCCAACTTCCCACATCGGGCTTCTGGCCAAAAAGAAACGATAAGTGTTTTAGAAACTGAAAGTCTTGCGCTAACCTGCCTGTCGCAGGCAGGGTTTCAACTAACGATTGTGACCAATGAACAGTACTGTAATGATTACCGGAGCAACAAGCGGCATTGGCCATGCCACCGCAGAGCTTTTGGCCAATAAAGGCTTTAAGCTTATTCTATGTGGAAGAAAGAACGGCTAGATGAACTAAAGAACAAACTAACGGCAAGCACAAAATTGACCACTTTGAATTTCGATGTTAGAGATCGGAATGCTGTTTCTAATGCTGTTGATTCCTTGCCCGATGAATTTTCCAAAATCGATGTGCTGATCAACAATGCAGGAAATGCACACGGTCTAGATCCCATCGACCAAGGAAGTTTGGATGATTGGGATGCGATGCTGGACATCAATGTAAAAGGACTTCTCTATGTCTCAAAGGCCGTTTTACCACAAATGGTCGAGCGAAAATCTGGCCACGTCATCAACATTGGGTCGATAGCCGGAAAAGAAGTATACCCGAAAGGCAATGTCTATTGTGCGAGTAAACATGCCGTCGATGCTATCAATCAGGGTATGCGAATCGACTTGAACGAATATGGCATTCGTGTGGGGGCCGTAAACCCTGGAGCGGTGGAAACAGAATTTAGCAATGTTCGTTTCAAGGGCGATACCGAAAAAGCGAAAAATGTCTACAAAGGTTTTCAACCCTTAAAACCAGAAGATGTTGCCGATATTATCCATTTTGTAATCACACGCCCATATCATGTGAATATTGCCGATTTGGTGGTCATGCCAACCGCTCAGGCTAGTGGTACTATTGTTAAAAAAAGTTTATGAGTTTAGGGGTCTATTGGTTTATGTATTTTAGAACTTTGAACCTGAAACCTGAAACCCGCAATTAACGTGATCAATAAACGCCTTCTTGTAAAAAATCTTCTCGCCCATAATGACGAGAACAGCTTTTACGACAAAAAGCGTTTTATCGATATCGGGCAAAAAGAGGGCAAGGCCAAATTTTTGAAACACGTCTGTGCATTGGCGAATAGCAATCCGAAGAATAATTCCTTTATGGTAATCGGTGTTGAAGACGAAGACAACAAAATCGTCGGTGTCGACTTTTTCGATGACAGCAAGATCCAAAACCTTGTGAATGCGTATTTAGATAATCCTCCGTTGATTGCTTATGAGAACATTCCTTTTCCACAGCTACCGGAAGGAAAAGTAGTCGGTCTGGTCACAATAAAATCGAACGGAAAAGTGTGCGCCCTTCGAAAGAATATCTGGAAGTATTTTGGGGGGGCGGTCTTTTTTCGGGAAGGCAGTATCAGCATGCCAAAGGCCTTTGATATAAAGCTGAAAGACATCAATGCCAGAGCCGTTGCCACCATCGAGCAACATGCCAAAAACAATATCGAATTGACTTTGGACGGTGTTATCGACTTTAT
>QIJL01000651.1 GCA_003232435.1 Flavobacteriales bacterium
TGAGCGAGTGGACAGAAAAACCGATTGATATTTGCTGTCAAATTTTGGAAAGAAGTGATATTGATGCAAGTGCTGTAAACGACTATGCGAGTAGAGTCTCGGCTGTCCTGCCCGATGAAGCCCCAAGAATTGTTGCAACTTACCTTCGACGCAAACTTAAATTAGCGAGACAACAAGCAGTCGAAGCTGCTCCCGTTTTACCGGAGGACCCGACTGTCGATCAGTTAGTTGTATTCGATCTTTACAACAAAAATAAACACATCGAAAAACTTTTGGAATCAGAAACAAATTTCTATGATCTCCCGGCGATTGCCGAATCAGCACCAAGGTCTTTTTTAAAGCAGCTTTGGTCTTGGTTTATCGATATTTTCCAACAACTTGCGCAGAACCCGCACCGCTTTGTCATCGGTTATAGAGACGACTATTCTTTGTCCACGGATCTAGATGGCGATTCGCATGTCTATTTTGAACAGACACTGATGAATTCATTACAGATGGCTATCAAAAAGGTGACTGAAAGCGATCCAGACTACTTTTTAGCGGTTTTAGAAAAGTGGAAAAATGAAGACTTGCTGGTCGTTCAGCGTCTATTTGCTAAAGGACTCCTGAACTTTTGTCGTGATCAGCCAGATCTGATTTTCGAGTTTCTTTGTGATGACCCCAGAAGGCTGAAACTAGGTGATCGCCACGATTGCCATTTGGATAGCAAAAACCTCATTGAGATGGTTGTCCCTTTTCTGGACTCCATCCAACGATTGCAACTGGAAAAATATATTTTTGACTGGTCATATTATTATGGAAACCCTGACAGTGATATTGCTCCGAGCCGACTTGACCGTGCTAAGTATGATCGCCAATATCACCTTCGTTTATGGAGATCCTTTCCCAAAAAATATAGGAGTCCAAAATTAAAACGGCACATTGAAGAAGAGGAAGAGGCCTTTCCTGATCTTCAGGATTGGGACATCGGTGACATTCAGATGGGAGTTATCGGAAGCCCTCTCTCTATGGATCAAATGAGAAATAAAAAGGACGACCAAGTCCTCAAAGTCTTTTCCGAAGTAGATGACAGCACCGGCTCTCAACATCCGAGAGATCAGATGAGAGGAGGTATTATTCAACTCGCGCGAGAATTTAAAGTATTAGCGAAACAATCCCCTGAGAGAGTCCTCTGCTTATTACAGAAATGAAGCCAACGACAAATGAAATAGCTGTGGGAGAAGCGATTGAGGGGCTCGCAGAATCAAATCTTTCAACAAAAATATTTTACAAACAAATAGAAAAATGCATCTCACGTGGTTTTAGCTCTACCGATTTTCGCCATAGTGTAACCCGTGCAATATCGCTAAAGCTTGATCAGCACAAATCGATTCCAAAAAAGTTTTTTGAATTATTAGAAAGTTGGCTAGCACCTTTTGAATCGAAAGAAAAAAAATCAGAAAGCAGAAAAATCAGGAATACAAAGCATTTTATGGGGGCGGGGAGGGCTCCGTACTTTACCGCATGGGAACTACCCGATATTAGAGACACTCACTAAAGCCTGTCTCTATGAAGAACCCCCGAATATCGACCAGTGGTTGGGTATTTTAGAAATACATTTAACGCGAAAAGAAAATCCCAAAGTCTGGCAATCACTTCTGCACCCCTATTTTCTACATCTTCATCTATGTGTGGATGATCGGGCTGGGATGTTTTTGGATCGCTTATTCGATCAATTCCCCTCCGCAAAAGATTCTGTTGAAGGGGTCTGGCTCATAGCAAATGCAAGGTTATGGATCAGTGAAACACTTTTGATTAAATGGCTCAATTGTTTGCACGAAAGCCCATGGGAAGGGGGTCCTCAAGCATATGGAGAGCTACTTTGTTTGCATCACCTACTAAACCCTGAAAAAAAATGGTCGCAAGAGCAGATCAAAGAGGTTCTAAATATTGATGACCACCGAAAAGATTCAAAAAAAATAAAACTGGGTTTATTTTTTACGGCTGCAAAGATGTGGGATCATCGGGAATCCCGTTTGGCGGCAACGGAGATCTTAATCAATCTTTTGAAAGATCCTGACGAAGCCATGATGATTGCGTGTTCTGATTTGTTTCGTGTATCAAAAACTTTTTTTCCTGACCGCCCTACTTGGCAGCTCCTTGACGTTTTATGTGATCATCCTCCCTTAATAGGAGAGGGTAGCACAGGAATTTTAATAGAACATTTGGAGCAACTTGTTACAACAAATCCAGAAAAAGTTTTTAATCTATGCCTTGCGATGTTAAATCGACTGAAAAATAAAACCTCTAGCACCCAACACGTGTATTTTGGAAATATTGAAGGGATTACTAATATTTCTTTAACCTTGCAACGCTTCGGCTCCCAGAATAGGAAAAGGGGTTTAAAGCTATTTGAGCAGCTTCTTGAAATGGATATTTATGATGCAAAACGGGTTTTATTGGAGATAGATCGTCGGCCCCTCAATCATTCTATTTCGCAACCGATACGACGGAGAAAAAGACTACGCCGCTAGTT
>QIJL01000066.1 GCA_003232435.1 Flavobacteriales bacterium
AAAAGTGGTTACTTTGCGTGAAAAACGATTACTTTTAGCCATTATTCATGAAATATGATTACAAATATAGCATGAAAAACGATTACTTTTTATGAAAAACGATTACTTTTTGCGCTTTATCATGAAAAACGGTTACTTTTTAATTTTAGATACAAATTTAAGGTAGCGTCTTTTCTAATGTATTTTTCCATGTTCCTGCAGAAGTTAAAAACCCTTCACCTTCAAGCCTGACCGAGCGGACACGCTTCGCTGGTCCGCACTCGGTCGTCTTTCCGGTTCCGGTTTTCCAACATTCTCGAAACCGCGCATAAACCCAAGCGAACGAAGAAAAATCGTCCGCTTGCATTTATCTTCCAGCCGCTTTATATAAACTTCAATACCCAAAAAGAACTTATTCTTTTTCATTCTTGTGACAGGGTCGCCCTATTTTGATACTCCTTAGTATACCCTTTGATTTGCAATCTACCGTACCTTTTTTGATTACGGAATTTGCGCCCTAACGGGCACTTTTTGTGGTTAGGGAAAGAAGAAAAAGGTGGTTTTTTTTTGTGAGGATTTCCAAAGGTTCGGGCGTATCTTGAAGTTAATTAGTTGTATATCAATTCATTAACCTCTAAATGATAAATTTTAAAGCCTGAAATCAAACACAATGAATACGATTAATGAAATAGAGGTAAGCTACCGCCACAAGATACCCGCACCGTTTTGGAAGAAAATAGATACTTCGGAAGATGCAGCGGAATTATTGTATGAATACTGGAACAAAAGCACCATAGGCTTACACGAATCGTTTAAGGTGCTGCTCCTTGACAACAGTCATAAAGTCAAAGGAATTTACGAGATTTCGAAAGGTGGAATAACGGGAACGCTCGTCGATGTGCGGATTTTGTTTGCCGTTATTTTGAAAACCCTGAGTACCTCAGTGATCTTATCGCACAACCACCCAAGCGGCAACATGCAAGTAGGGGAAGCGGATAGGAAGGTAACCAAAAAGATTCAAAAGGCCGCGCAGTTGTTCGATGTTAAAGTACTAGATCATGTCATTCTTGCCCCAGACGGTTCGTATTACAGTTTTTCAGATAACGGAATTCTTTAAATCAAATAAATCGGCAATGGTACATTTGAATTATACCCATCTTGACGAAGCAACACAAAACTACTTGTTGGCAAGATCCAAAGAGGAAATCGTGCAAAAGTTCGGGAATGAATTGCAAAAATATTCCGTTGAAAATGATATGGCGTATAAAACCTTGCTAGAGGAAGAAGCCATTAGGAATCTATACAACTATGAATTTTCGTTTCGGATTTAGCTATTTTGCAATTGAATAGTGCATGGCCTATATGCGCCGTTATACGCTATAAACATTTGAACTACAATGTACTGCGTTATGAACGGTGTGGACTGCAGTTATTTAAAAGGTACTGCATACGTTTAAAATAATGGGCGAGACGATGCAGTTGCCATTCTAGTTGTGATTTCCTACGCTTCAACCCGCTCAAAATTTTAAAGATTCTCAATCTATAAAATTTATGCCGTCTTTAAATTTTCCTTTAAAAAAGTATCTTCTGAAAAGGTAATGAAACCGAAGAACGAGGTTAGGCGATAGCCAAACTTCATTTGAGGTTCAAGAATACCTTTAAAAACCCATAAACAAGCAATGAATAAACACTTATTATACGACCCGACGATAGGAGGGGAGTGTAATGCCGTGCCTGCGGCAGACAGGTGTGGGGAATGGTATTTTACTACAATTTCCAATCAGTTACGGAAAGCCGTAAAAAGGGCTAAGTTCTAGGCATTACAGCAAATAGTTGATTTTACAGACCCAATCCTTAATTATATTGCTGAACTGAAACAAAAATATAAAATTGAT
>QIJL01000585.1 GCA_003232435.1 Flavobacteriales bacterium
GCTGAATGGGAAGGGGGGAATTATGTACTTTACAAATCTCTCTATGACAAAGACTTTTTAAAAGAACATTCGCTCTCCGAAGCTGAATTAAGATCAGCAAAATTAAACTGGAATGAAGAAATGTCGCAAGCTCGTGAAAATCGCATCAGACCGAGAAGTGATGACAAGATCATAACCTCTTGGAACGCCTTGTTGATTAAAGGCCTTGTCACTTCCTATGAAGCTTTTGGTGAAAAAGAACATTTAAGTATGGCCGAGGGAATTTTAGGGTTTTTGAAAAACAATTGTTATTCGGCCGGAGAACTTGTACATTCCTATAAAAAGGGAAGCCAGAGAAAAGAAGGGTTTTTAGAAGATTATGCTTTTATAGCGGATGCCTCCTTAGCACTGTATAGCTCGACTATGGATACTGGGTACCTCGATTTGGCTCAAGAGTTCAATAACAAGGCAATGGGGAAATTCTCAGATGAACCTTCAGGAATGTTCAAGTATAGCGAGAGCGAAGAATTAATCGCAAAAATAATCAAGACCAATGACGGCGTTATGCCCTCTCCCAACGCTGTAATGGCCCATAACTTTTTTCGATTGGGGCACTTGGTCTACGATACCGAAATGATCGATAAGTCTAAAAAAATGCTCTCTTCCATGGTGCCGGCGATTATCGAAAGCGCGTCAAGCTATTCAAAATGGAATGCTCTTCTATTGAACACTACTTATCCCTACTACGAGATAGCAGTGGTCGGGAAAAATGCGCGGGTTTTATTTCTCCAACGCCTTGCTAGTGGGCAGCACTTCCGATAGTGAACTTCCACTTTTTAAAGGGCGGTATTCAGATGATGACACTTTAATATATGTTTGCCAGAATACGACCTGCAAACTTCCTGTCGAAACTGTTGACGAGGCGATCGATCAACTGAAGAACTTCTAGACTTTCCATAAACTTAACTTTTCAAATTCATTTTGTGTTTTTCAACCCTTCTTCTCACATATGTGGACATCTTGTTAAGAACATTAAAAATTTAGCTTTTCGTCCTTCCATGAAAAAATGTAACTTATCCTTTTAAAATAATCCCCACAAATAATTAGGACTAACTAAATTTTGAATATGCAGATAAAAGAATCCGCCGAAGTTTATGATGTAATTATCGTAGGTTCAGGCGCTGGAGGTGGTATGGCCACTAAACAATTGGCAGATGCAGGCTTTAATGTTGCCATTGTGGAGGCAGGACCGTTTTTCGACCCTGCCGATCCGGTAACCCGGACCCAATTAAAATGGCCCTATGAGTCGCCAAGAAGAGGCGCAGGTACCGACAGGGCTTTTGGAGGATGGGATATGTCCTGGGGCGATTGGGAAGTTGAGGGTGAGCCTTATACACATGAGGAAGGTACTGAATTCATGTGGTGGCGATCCAGAATGCTAGGAGGACGAACCAACCATTGGGGCCGGATTTCTTTACGTTTCGGACCAAAAGATTTTAAGGGAAAGACCCGTGACGGTCACGGTGACGATTGGCCCATAGGCTACGATGATGTGAAACCGTATTACGATAAGTTGGACAAACTAGTGGGTGTTTTTGGAACCAATGAAGGTTTGGAAGACGATCCTGATGGATTTTTTCTTCCACCACCTAAACCGAGGTTGCATGAATTGTTCTATATCGATGGTGCCAAAAAAACCGGTATACCCGTTTATCCCAGCAGGATGTCAATGTTGACCAAAAAAATCAATGAAGATCGCGGAGTTTGCTTTTATTGTGGCCAGTGCAGTCGTTCATGTTCGGTATATGCCGACTTCTCCTCGGGTAGCTGCTTGATATTCCCGGCGCAGAAGAGTGGTGGAAAAATAAAGATTTTTGTAAACTCGATGGTACGCGAAGTGACGACCAATGCCGAAGGAAAAGCAACAGGGGTATCTTACATCAGCAAAGACGATAGAAAAGAATATAAGCTTAGAGCGAAAGTTGTAGTGCTCGCCGCCTCTGCCTGTAGTTCAGCGCGTATTCTTTTGAATTCGAAAAGCAAACAACACCCTAACGGTTTAGGGAATAGCAGTGATATCGTTGGTAAATATCTGC
>QIJL01000475.1 GCA_003232435.1 Flavobacteriales bacterium
CAACTTTTTGCAAACTGTTGAGCGAGGTGTATTTCCAGGCTTCCTCCTTTTTGGAGGGAAAGCCCCTTTCCTCAAAATTCTTGATGGCAGCCGAACGAATGTCATGAACCGGATGGTCAATATCGACATTGTTCTCAAACGCCATGAAAGATGATATGAGTTTGTCTTTAAGATCCATTTATTTGAATGTTTCAAGTTTCTTGTCTGCCTAACGGTGAGGCAGGTTTCAGGTTTCTATTGTTATTCCTGATTCTCCTTAAACTTATTTCCCTTAAAATCTTTTTTGTTTAAATAATTCATAAAGTTTGCTATTCGTCTGCTTAGGGTTTCATATTCCGATGTCAATTTAATCATATCCTCTTCGGAAATATACCCATTATCAAAAACACGGTATAGCTGGGACCTGGACTCGCCTGCTGAGCCTTTTGCGATAGAAAGAAATTGTCTGAACTCTTTGTTCCCATCTCTTTCAAACCCTTCCGCGATATTATCCATTGCTGAACCGGACGAACCTTTAATCTGGTCCCTTAATTTAAAATCACTCTTCAAATCAGTTGATTTAGACAATCGGATTACCTCTTTGGAAAGCCTTCTAGCTTCTTGCCAAATTTCTAAATCTTCAAAACGTTTTATCGTAGCCATAACCTGAAACCAAAGAAACGTGAAACCTGAAACTAAACAACAGCCTCCTGCTTTATCCAATCATATCCTTTCTCCTCAAGTTCCAAAGCCAATTCCTTTGTCCCCGATTTAACAATTTTGCCATCATGTATTACGTGTACAAAATCGGGTACTATATATTCCAACAAACGTTGGTAATGGGTAATGATTATGACCGCATTGTCTTTGCTTTTCAGTTTGTTCACCCCATTAGCGACAATACGAAGCGCATCGATATCCAAACCGGAATCGGTTTCATCTAAAATGGCCAATTTGGGTTCCAACATTGCCAATTGAAAAATTTCGTTTCGTTTTTTCTCTCCACCTGAGAATCCCTCATTCAGGGAACGGGACAAGAACTTGCGGTCGATTTCCAGCATTTCGGCCTTCTCGCGAATGAGCTTCAACATCTGGTTCGCGGGCATGTCTTCCAGACCTTTTGCCTTTCGACATTCGTTAATGGCGGTTTTGATAAAATTGGTGACCGATACCCCGGGAATTTCAATGGGGTATTGAAACGACATAAACACTCCTTTGTGCGCTCGTTCCTCAGGTGATAGATCATCTAGATCTTCACCTTCCAATTCGACCGACCCTTTTGTTACCTCGAATTCTTCCTTGCCTGCAATAACCGCGGCCAAGGTACTTTTCCCGGAACCGTTAGGCCCCATGATCGCATGTACTTCCCCAGCGTTCACTTCCAAGTTTATGCCGTTCAATATCTCATTTCCTTCTACTCCTGCATGCAGGTTTTTGATTTTCATTGATTTTCAGCATCTTCTTTTAATTTAAATATTCGGGTGCCCTTGGCATTTTATTAAAGTCCTCTATTTGGTGCTGCAGATAGACCTTTGCATTTTTCTCTTCTGCAAAAGCCTCGAAAACATCCATACTCTTTAATGTTTGATCGACATCAAAATTGAAAATCGGAACCCTCTTATGCTCCCTATTTTCATAAAGATGGTATAAATCTCCGGTTAACAAAGTTGGGCCATTTTCGGCCATATCAAGATATAAAACTTGATGCCCCGGCGTATGGCCGGGCATTGACTTTATAACAACACTGCCATCTCCAAAAACATCATGGTCTCCTTTTAATTTTCGGACATTCAACAGTTCTTTGATGGCATTGAAATTATCGGCGTTATTTTTCTGCGATTCTTCACTAGTGATGTAATCATACTCCGTTTCCTGCACTAACCATGTCGAATTTTTAAAAGTGTTGGCATGGCCGCTATGATCGAAATGGGTATGTGAAAGTGCGATGTATTTGATATCATCGATTCCCATATCTATGGATTCCAACTGATTCAAAACAGAGTCTCTTCTCGAAACCGTAAAATTGCCATCAGGGGAAGTGAAAGGTTCAGGGGCACCGACCAAACCTTCAGGAAGCCCTGCATCCCACATCAAATTGCCATCAGGGTGGCTTATTATATAAAAAGCATTGGCAAATTCTTTGGTCTGGCCTTGATAGGTGGTGTCTTGCGAAAACAGTTCCAAGTTGTTCACCAGGATCGTTCCGCCGTCAAAAGTGTAGAGCCTCACTTCTGGTTTCGCGACTTCCTTGCTTGTAGAAGATTCTGTAGCAGTTTCCTTTTTTGTCTCTTTACAAGAAAACAATGCCATCACTACCAATAACCCTAATATTCTTTTCATTTTCATTAATTTTTCGTCCGAGTAAGAATTCCCCCGCCATCTGGCGGGGTTAGGGGGCTTTTTACCCTACAGAGCCCTCTAAACTGATTTCCAATAATTTTTGCGCTTCTACGGCAAACTCCATTGGTAGTTTGTTCAATACTTCTTTGCTAAATCCGTTTACGATCAACGCAATCGCTTTTTCGGTA
>QIJL01000148.1 GCA_003232435.1 Flavobacteriales bacterium
GGTTAATGCAGTTTAAAGAAGGGAAGATACAGATATATCGTTTAACAAAAATAGAAAAAAATTCCGGTGATTCATTGATTTTGGATCTACTGCTCGTCACGCCTGCAATAGAGAACGCCTGGCAATCAAGACAACGATTAAAATGGGAAAAAGGCCAAATACCCGTCGTTTCTCCAGAAGGACTCATTCAGCTCAAATCTTTCCGACTAAGCGGGCAAGATCAGGATGATATCAAACATTTAAGGAAACTCATCAATGAAAGTTGACATGTCCCCCGAAGCCATTACAAAGCGGCTCAAACAATCGAGTGAACTCCGTAGGCTTTGCCTCGCCCTGGCTGGAGAACGGATGCAAAAAAAAGTGCCCCAAGAAGAAGTCTCCGCCAACCCCTTACCTCCCTCTGCGTGATAGGCAAGTTAATCCTTGGATTCCTCTTCTGCAAAGACGGCATCCAAGTCTTCGTCAATTTTCCCTTCCTGCAAGGCGTCTTGTCCCCCTAAATGGGGCATATTTCCTTTTCTGTCCTTACCCATTTTTCAACCCTGCGTGCAAAGCACAAAATCATAAATATGCAATTATGCAGGCCCCGTTACTGACGCTTGATTTTAATATTTCCCTGTGAGATATTTCGGTTTCTTTCCAAGAATACATGGGGTGACAGAATGAAAGTTCAAGGTCATTTTTCTGGTTTTTTGTTTTTATTTCGATCTTTTTTATTTCCCTTGTTTCTACTCGGACTCCTCGTATCTCCTTCGCCTACACAGGCAGCAGAAGAAGTCTTTTTCTATCACAATGATGCTGTAGGATCGCCTCTCGCAATGACAGATGCCTCCGGCACCGTAGTCTGGGAAGCGGACTACCAGCCTTTTGGGGAAGAGTGGAATCTTTCTGAAACCAAGGCCAACGACCACCGTTTTACAGGGAAAACACGTGACTCAGAAACCGGTCTGCATTATTTTGGCGCACGTTATTACGATGCAAGCCTAGGACGGTTTCTTTCGATTGATCCCGCCCTGATTTCGGGACGACCGGCCTCTACACTGACCATTCCGCAACTGCCTATGCGATCAACAACCCTTATCGCTATGTTGATCCTGATGGGGAGTTTGCCATAAGCGCCGCAATTGTTATCGGTGCAATCCTTACAAACACTTTTTTACCGAGTACGGTAAACGCTCCCTCAGATGCTCAAGGTTTGGTCAATTCACAAACGGGTATGGAATTTGGGGTAGGGGCGGCAGTTATTGAGACAGGTGCTTTTGTGGGAGGGAAACTTGTCTCTAGATTTGGAAAGGTTACAAAAGAGGGAGGGAATACTTTTGAACGTGTTATCAGTAACGCTGAATTAAGCGCAACCCAGAAAACAGGACTATTAAGAGGGGGCAGAAAAGGTAACAATTTCTTTACCAATAGGAGCTCCCTTGATGCTAAGCGCGCTCAACAACGACTTGGATTAGATGGACCACTTCGTGACGCCCGTATTCAATTCAGAATAAAAAATAATGTGAAAGTCTCTGGTCCAAGACCAGCTGCTTCGGGCCAATCTGGGACGGCGGGCGGTGGCCGAGAGTTTTCTACAAATGGAAGAACAGAAATCGAAATTATAAGGATTACCCCACTAAAGAAATGACTCGCAATCAGCTAACAGAGAAAATATTAGATTTTATGGCAATAATATCTGAATGCCACGCAAACACCTCGTTTGCCAATGATCGCCTTCTTTACGCACGAGATGTAGCCACAGCAATGGGTTGGATTGTTGAGCTTAAACGTGGTGTAGATGTTGAGAAAGTAATAACCAAAATTCTTAGCCCCGAAACAGATAAATACTTTGGTGATTATTGGAAACAAGGCGGCTGGGGAGCTGATGAAGTTAACGCATTGAAAAAGTTACAAAATAGTCTTTGAGCATGAATCTTGTTGTATCTCTTGGAGATTAATATGGTTTATTTACTTCAGATAAAAACTCTAAAATTGTTCTTTGTTTTGAATCTTTTATTTTCAACGTATTTTCTTTCTTTCGCCCAAGCAGCCGAAGATGACCCCTTCTACGGTCAAAAAGGCACCGACGCAATTATCGAAGCATATTCCATCACACCCTTTCAAGATGTCGTCGAAACCGTTGACCCTTTTACCGGCAACCTGAACCTGCTGCACACTGATGTGCTTTTACCCGGAAACGGTGGGCTCGACCTTGCCATTCAGCGATCCTACAACAGTCGTATTCGGGGTGGCCGACCCGTTTCGGGTTTGGTTGCCGCTGGCGAACAAAGCCTGCTCGGTCTGGGTTGGTCTTTTCATTTTGCTCGCGTGCGTAACCCTGGGGGATCTGGCCTTGACGGGGATAATCCCATTATCGAAATGCCGGATGGTTC
>QIJL01000498.1 GCA_003232435.1 Flavobacteriales bacterium
TTTCAAAACATTTTTTTAACGCTCCGCCCTCTTGCATCTTATTCATTATCCTTGCTTTTTGAAAGAAATGAGTTTTTAGAGGTGCCCTTAAATCATCGTCAAGATTGTTGACAAAATCGGCTACGTCTAGAAACCCTTGTTTGTATCAGGCCTCGAGCATGAGTCCAAATTTAAATTCATACCCGATATCCCTGAATATCGCTATGTCAAATCGAGTCGGACTATCGCCATTCCAGCTCCATTCGCCTATGATGTTGGCCTTGCCTCCTTGGCCGGAGTACATCAATTCTAGCGGCATTGCATATATATCTGAAAATCGAATATGCCCAAACGCTCCGGTATAGATACCCGAAGTATAGTCAAGGTCTAAATTAGATATGTGAGAAACATTCAAACCTGGCCTAACCTTTATCTGGGCTTTTAGGCTATAGATGGAGGTAAAAAAATCAACTTTCTCATGATTTTAGTCTTTTGAGATAAATTTTCAACTTGATGTTTCGGTGTTTTATCTGAATGTCATTTGCGATGTTATCATTTATTTCTGAAAATAGAAAGCTTACTTTTTCTTTTCCGCCTCCGGTTCTGACTATTTTTTTAAGTTCTCCGTTTTCGAACAAATAGTAATGTTTTTTAGATAAAAGTTCCGATTCAGATAGTCTTAAATCTCCCTTAAAATAAGAATTAACAGAAAACGGTTTTTCTTCAATTAGGGCAAAAAAGTCATGTTTTAGCACGTTTATGAGCATTTTTTTGTTCATTTCAGGCAAAATATGATTGATTTTTAACTTTTTCGCTTCAAACTCAAAATCGAAAAGTTTGTTGCCCATTTCGGTGGTAAAGGCAATTCTGTGATGTTCGTCGCCCAACTTTTTTACGATGAAAATTCCGCTGAAAGAATTCTTAAAAACCTTAATATCGGCTCTATAAACATAGTCTTTTTCACTATCGGAAAAATAAGGATTGTTGATTTCGACCTTTTCGGAAATTGCCTTTTCAAAGCTTTGTTCCTTAGGATAAGATCCACAGGCCACAAAAAGCAAAAGGCAAGGGCCTGTTAACACTAAGCCTAAAAGTTGGCTTTTCGCCCTTTTTCCGTATTTTTTCGTTCGTTTTTGCCAACGTAGCCCGCTATGTTTGGAAAAAACAGCATCGAAATCCGAAAAAATCTTCAAAAAACCCATGCTTTCCGTTTAATGTTAACAGGCCCTAATGGGCAAAAACCGCATCGGGTAGGTTTTGATTTGTTAAGCGGTTCGAAAAAATAATGTGGGTATAATCGTTCGAAGGTTCTACCATTTTGACTTCGCTTACTTCAGCATCCGAATTATAAACGATATGGAATTCCTTGATGTACTTTGCAAACTTCTTGTCTTTGGGCGAGAAATGAACCTCGCTGTTGGAATCTGTTTTGAAATAGAATTCTTCCGAATTGAACATATCCCCGGTTACGCTAGCACTGATCAATTTGTTCAACTGTCTGAACATTTTATTCGAACCTATATCAACATTGCTTTTATTGCCTTCATTATTAATGTACAACATATCATCTTTGAACAAGACGGAATATTCAAAAGGTTTTATATAGGCCCATTTTACCAAATCGGGACTTTTAAATGACAATTTCCCCTTTGATTCAATATCGTTCGACAGAAAATCGAGATGCTTGTACTGGACAAAATCGGCGGTAATCGTTTTAGTGGTTTCGGCCAATGATTTGACTTTAGACCGTAATGCCGAGGCCTCTGAAACATCCATATTATTTTGGGCAATCGCGAAAATCGGGATAGTGAAAAGTATGTAAAGTAACTTTTTCATGCAGGCCAAGAATTTAATTTAATTGTCAATGTGTTATACAACACTTCGTGTAGTTATGAGTTATGAATGTTGAGTTATGAGTTAAAATATTGAAAATCAAATAGTTATGATATTAACTTGTTGTCGTCTAACTTCTTGAAAATCAATTATATACAAAAACTTACCGAACTATTGTTATATATGCTCCTGCCAAATGGAAATCCGAAATTTCTACTTGGTCTTTTCCCCCATACCTTCGCCCGCCCGCCGTAGGAGGGTTAAAATTTATCGCCGTCCGCCTTAGGCGGATGCTTTGCCAATGCGCCAGCTGGCTCGTTCGCTAAAAATGTCTGCAAGACATTTTCTTAACGCTCCGCCCTGC
>QIJL01000293.1 GCA_003232435.1 Flavobacteriales bacterium
CTTTCGCAAATAATGGATAGCGGACATATTCTCTATAAATTATTGATAGGAATAGGACTCCTAGGTCTTATCGCTTCCTTTCACGGAATTATTTTGGCTGGCGGAAGGGCCACTTTCGAGTTTGGCCGAAAAGGCTACGCCCCCAAGTATTTGGGCAAGGTGCACGGCAAATATAGAACTCCGACCAACGCACTTATCGTGAACACGCTTATCGGAATCGTTGCCCTGTTTACTGGAGCTACGGGCGAGATTATTACCATTGCCTGTTTTGGCGCTTTGGGACTTTATATCGTTTCGATGTTCTCTTTTTTCGCTTTGCGTAAAAAAGAACCCGAGATGGAACGGCCTTTTAAGGTGCCAATGTTTCCGCTTTTTCCGCTGGTCGCGTTGATCATTGCTTCCGTAGCTATGATTGCCATGGCTTATTACAATCCAATGTTGGCGATAATCTTTTCTGGGATTGTGGGAATTTCCTATTTGTATTTTTTGCTCTTCCTAAATAAAAAAATGGAGTAACTTACTGTTCGATGTTGAAAAGATATTTGGTTTAAGCCACGATAATGTTGTTTGATTTTTCCTCCGGATAAACCTGCCTGCCCGGTTTACCTGTCGTAGGCATGGCAGGCGGGTCCGGAGGCAATTGAATAGAAAATTGTTGCCACGGGCTTCAGCCGTGGCTAATGAAGTATTAAAAATAGCTTTAGCCGAAACAGAGTTTTTTGGCATTTTGAGTTTTTCTAAAAAAGTATTTATGAACTCGTCTTGAGTTTTTGTTTGGAACCGAGATTTTCGGCTTTTGTGTTCTAAATGAAGGCTTTTTTTAGTAGCATAGCCATAGCTACGGTACTCAAAAAAGACAAAATTAGGGCGCAAAATGTGAAAATCGTAGGTAAAAGAAAGACGAGTTCTATATCCAAAAAGTAATAACTTTCGCCATGACCAAGAACGAGATTATTAAAAAGATAAAGGAAAGCGATCACTTCAAAATAAAGGTTGCCATTGTTGATGTTGATGGTGTTTTACGAGGCAAGTTTATGCACAGGGATAAGTTTTTGTCGGCCTTGGAAAGCGGATTCGGATTCTGTTCCGTGGTCTTCGGATGGGATATGGGGGATGTCTCCTACACAAACGACATCAAGGTTACCGGATGGCACACGGGCTATAATGATTTTGAGGCGCAGGTTGATTTGGATACTTTTCGAACCATTCCCTGGGAAGATGATGTTCCATTTTTTCTTGTTGACTTCGGAAAAGGCAAATCCGAAGATTTGGCAGTGTGCCCCAGAAGTTTGCTCCGGAAAATAATCGGCGAAGCTAAAGACATGAACTACAGTCCGATGTTCTCACAAGAATTCGAATGGTTCAACTATCGGGAGACTTCCGATTCCCTAAAGGAAAAAAATTATCAGGACCCACAACCTTTGACACCCGGAATGTTCGGCTATTCGATTTTGAGAATGTCAGAGAATTCAGATTATTTCGATGACCTTTTCAGTCTATTGGATTCTTTTGGAGTGCCTTTGGAAGGATTGCATACCGAAACAGGGCCCGGGGTAACCGAAGCGGCTATTCAATACAGTGGCATTCTAGAAGCTGCGGATCGAGCCGTACTTTTTAAAACAGCCGTTAAAGAAATTGCATATCGCCACGGCATTATTGCCAGTTTTATGGCAAAACAGACAAGTTCGCTTCCGGGTTGTGGCGGACACATCCATCAAAGCCTTTGGGATTCAAAAAAGAAGGAAAATCTCTTTTACGACGGAAAGTCCAAAGACAATATGAGCGAGACCATGCAGTGTTTTTTGGCCGGGCAGCTAAAATGCCTCCCTGAGATCCTGCCTATGTTCGCACCGACGATAAACAGCTATAAAAGATTGGTGGTGGGGGCATGGGCTCCCATTAATCAGACTTGGGGCCACGACAATAGAACATGTTCGCTGCGTGTATTGGCATCAGGCGAGAAATCGACCCGTATCGAACACCGAGTGGTTGGGTCTGATGTGAATCCGTACTTGGCAATGGCGGCCTGTTTGGCAAGCGGACTTTATGGAATCAAGAATAAACTGAAACTGGATACCCCTGAGACAAAAGCCAACGGCTATGAAGTCAAAAAGGGCATATTACCATCCAATTTGTGGGATGCTTCCCAAAAAATGAAAAACTCAAAGATCGCCAAGGAGCTTTTTGGAAATGAATTTGT
>QIJL01000266.1 GCA_003232435.1 Flavobacteriales bacterium
AGGCCTGCGTGTACACGCCGTTGAGTTGACGCATTCCCTTTGACAGGTTCGCATCGGGTGTTTCAATGAGAAGATGGTAATGATTATCCATTAGGCAGTACGCATGCACTAGCCAATTAAATCGCTCCTGCACATGCTCAAGTACGTTTAGAAACCGCGTCCTGTTTTCCTCATTCAAATACTCTGTCTTCACGCCCATCTCCTCGCGAAGTGACATGGTAAAACGCTCCGGGAAATTCTATTCGAAGAGGACGAGACATGGCTTAAACATAACACAAAAAAGACAAAAATCAAGACTTGACCCTAATTGTCTATTGCTGTTTTTTTAAGAAATAAATACCAAAAAGGGTCGCTCTAAAGCGAAAAAGTTAGACCGAGCGACCAAAACACCAAAACACACCAATTTTCGGTTTAAAGGGAGAAACCCCGAAAAGTTTTCACATAGTCTGGCGACGGGTTGGGTAACTCTACCCTCTAGCCTCTCCGCTTTCAAATAATTCAAACTGATACAATCTCACTTGTTTTTGAACTGCTCTTTTAAGAAATCCTGAGTCGGCTTTTAATTTACACAAAACCAGATTCAAATACCCTCAAAGTCCATTAGAAACAAGTCTTAAAAATCACTGGCAACAGGAAGAAATTCCGTGTGAGATGCCCGAAAAGTACATTTTTTTGAATGATGTGGATTTTTTAACACAGCAAGTTTTACTCGTCAATCCACTTTTTCAATAAGATCTGCTTTTGAAAAAGTCTGGTTAAAATATTCTTGATTTTACCTTAGATAAATCTCGACGATATCACAACCATTCACCTGTACATCAACCTTTCTTTTAGCCATAAGAGCCGAAATGATGACCGACATCAGAGATTTCCCACCGAGCTGAGCTTCATCGAAAGATAAGACGGGATTGCTGGGATTAGCAGTCTGGCATTCTGACAAATTACCAGTGGATAACCACACAAAATGCAGTGTTGAATGTTGATAAGTCCCTACTTTCACTATCTCAACATCATTAATCCATTCATTAGCAAAACTCGTTTGGACTAATAAAAGAATTCCAAATAGACCAAGTAATATATTTTTCATCCTCTTTCTCCTCACAGCAGACTTAATTACCCAACTTGTTATTGTACAGATCTTTTCTGCATTTTTTTGGGCTTTTGCATCATAAAATTCTTTCTAGTTCTGCTATTTTTTGTTCTATAAGCAGAAAATAAACCTAATGCTCTACCCTATACCGCATTCGACTTAATTCACACACTCTTCTACATTTCTGAGCCTCTAAAGATTCTCCGTGACAAGACCGATCCTTAGGATAAGGCCTATTCAATTCGTAACATCCGTCCACTGGATTCCCGCCTTCGCGGGAATGACGCTTGTATGAGATAAATTTTTAATTTTAAAGGGAGAACCGAATATGCCATATGAAAAAATAAAAGTCAAAGCAGCCTATAAAATAGGGTCTAAAGTAAGGGTTGAAAGTGGAGACACTTCCACCGAGATGGCGTAAGATGTGGTACTGGTAAGGATGTGGCTATGAGGTCCGTCCTTTCCTTCTGGAAAGTGACTCAGCCTGAATCAATGAGATCT
>QIJL01000206.1 GCA_003232435.1 Flavobacteriales bacterium
ACCTTAGCCGAAGTCGTCTCAGAAATGAGAGATTGGGAAACACAGAAAAAAAAGAAGAAAAAAAGAAAATCGTAATCGCCCTCACAGTAGGACTTGGATACGGAGAAGGATGAAGCGATTGAGATTCAGTGAGATATTGGTCTTGAAAGAAGCAGAAAGTGGGATCAGCGTTGTTGATTTGTGTCGTGCTTGATTGCAAGACCTCGTATTTTAAAAAAGTCAATGAAGTAAGATAGTTTTGCTGGAACGGTTGGGTGACATCATCAAGACTTTTAGGTATCAGGCCTCAGGGTTAGATAGGTGCTCCAACCGATTTTGTTCAAAACGCAGGACGATACTGACCCTGAGGCCTGATTATTCGAGGATGGGCCAATTATCATCGTTATGTTCAATCTGCCGAGACATACTCTGAAGCCGGGACACAGATCTTTCACTCACTGAAATCCTGAATAAAGAGAAGCCACCCAAAGAAAAGTTGGGGCTGGATCAGGAAAACCTATTTCAGCCATCCGAAACGATCTTGGGTGTTTCGGAGCAGGGTCAAAGATAAGAACGGGAAAATAACGTTTTTAAAATTGATCAGACCCTCAGATATCAAGTGAGTCCGGTACATCAAGATCAAAAGATCATTCAACCCTTTTGATCCCGCATACCAAAACTACTTGAATCTGCGGCGAAAGTGCGATACATGTCCAATTGCTAACAATTTAGCTGCCGGGTTTTGGTAACACAAAACTTTATAGGGGCTTGAGCTGTATACGGTGAAATTCGCTCTAGAGGGCAAGGGAGGTATAAGCCTGCCAATCTTACCCGGTATTATTTTAATCATGGGAGGAACAAGCAATGACTCAATTTTGCAAAGTAATTAAACTCATAATGATAACTCTTGTGTTTACGTCAACTGCAGTGGCATCTGTGGGAAATAAAGATGTGAAAGTAAGTTATATAGGTTATTATGGCGATGGTCGACTGTTTATTGTTGTGAACAAACAGCTCGATCCTGCCTGTGCGGATAGTGCTTGGATTATCCTAGATCCTAACCATCCTGCGAAGAAAGAAATTCATTCTAATGCATTGGCTGCACTAATAGCAGATCGATATGTCGACCTTTACACTTCTTGCGATACAGACAGTAATGTATCAACTATTTCCGCGCCAGGTGACTTCTTTATTGTAAAATAATCTACCCACTCGATCAGGGGAAGAGCCAAAAAGGTTTTAAGCCGTGTCGCAGAAACATACAGAAAAAGGAAGGCATGGTCATGAAAAATGCCGGGAAGCGTATTATAGAAAGTGCGAAAGAGGCGCTAGCCTTTGCAGAAGGAAAAGAAGATCATCGTTGCATCATCCACATCCATATTCCAGATGAGATTAATGTACAACGCATTCGTAAAAAAATGGGTATGACCCAAGAAGCCTTTGCCAATTATTTTGGTGTGAATCTTAGAACAATTCAGGACTGGGAACAGGGTCGGCGTGTGCCTTCTGGTGCATCTAAAAACTTTCTGTTTGTGATTGATAAGGAACCTGAAAC
>QIJL01000222.1 GCA_003232435.1 Flavobacteriales bacterium
ATTTTGTTTTGGGCGATATTTTGACCGTTCGTGCGCAACCCATAATTACCCTGAATTTTTTACAGAACGGTTTTTCGGCCGGGGAGTCGGACATCTCAAAAGTAAATGGGTATGCCAGTATTACCGACCAACAGAATTTTACGTTTCCCGTGGGTGATGGAGTGCAACTGCGACCTTTGATTTTAAATTCGAACAGCGCAAATCCGTTCGCCAAATGTGCCTATTTTTTGGAAGATCCGAACAGTCCTTCGACTTTTGCGCCCGGTTTCGACACAAATAATAAACCTGCGAGTATCGGCGATATCAGTACCGTAGAGTTTTGGCGACTCGAGGGCAATGTACCTTCGACCATAAGTATTAGCTGGAACGCCAGAAGCAATATAGGCACCTTAACAAACGACCCCAATACAATAGTCGCCGTCGGTTGGAGCAAAGCCACGGGGCAATGGGTCAGCCTAGGAGGTACGGGTACCGGAGACCTTACCCAAGGTTTCGCCATGTCAGCGAGTTTTATACCAGACGATTATGAGGTGGTGCGGCGGGTATTCCTTCCGAACTTTTCACCTTGGATAATTATTTGGTCACACCGAATGGTGACGGAGTCAATGATGTACTTGAATTTCCTGAATTGGAACTCTCGCCCAACAATCATATGAGAATCTTCGACCGTTACGGACTCAAGGTTTTTGACATGCAGAATTATACCAACGAATTCAACGGCTTTTCAAATGTCGATAATTTTGTGATTACCAGAGACAACGGGCTTCCTGCCGGGGTCTATTTTTATATAATCGCTATGGAAGACCTTGGACTTGACTTTCAAGGGTTTCTATATTTATCAAGCCAGAACAATTAATGCCCATTTCCCTTTATTTATTGAAAATAGCCTGTTAACGGCAGCACACCTTCCTATTAGATTATTGCTTTGGGCATCAACCGCCCTATATTGATGTTTTCCTCAGGGCATTGCAATGGGCGGCTTTCTTTGTAGTCAAGATCTTTAAATACGAGATTATTCTAGTCTAAATACTCATGAAATACCCAGCTTTTCGTCAAGTATCTCCTTTTTTAAAATACTGATAATCATCTACCCTCATTTTTTGAAACATCTTTATTACATGTTTTTACATACTTTTCTTACTTATTCACAACATAAATTATTCTTCACACCCGCTTTTCTTTAAACATTAAAAAGTCAAGATTGCACTAGCCCGAGGGTACAGCAGAACAACTTAAAAAAAATATTGGGACTCAACGAATTAGTTCCGTACCAAAAAACCTATCGATTCCTGTAAGACAGGGATCGTATTTACTAAATCAACCAATTGAAATAATGAGTTTCAAGAAACTGGCAATTATATTCTTGCTATTATTCGCAAACATTACGGCGGCCCAATTAAAAATCGGTAAAAACCCGGACAAAATTGATGATGCGTCCATAGTAGAACTCGAAAGCACTTCAAAGGCCTTTGTGCTTAGTCGCGTTTCCGACATCCAAATGCAGAATATTTCGCCTTTAAGAGGGGCAATGATCTATAATACGGAAACCAGTTGTATTCATTATTACGATGGAACCCAATGGAACAATCTATGTTCAACTTCAGGTACCGATACTGTTTCATTCACGAAAAATAGCGATGGCACCTTTACGCTGAACGATGGAAATGGAGGTGTAATCACTTTTAAGGGATCGACAGATACCGTATCGACCCTGATAGATAATTTTGATGGCACCTATACCCACACAAACGAAGTGGGCGACCAGACAACCATTTCTTTTACCGATTCAGATAGCCAAAATATCGCAACCGACGGAACTGCCGGAAACATTACAATAGACAATGGTAACAGCATAGCAATAAATGTCAATGATGATGACGCAGACAGCCAAAATGAGATTCAAAACCTTGAATACAGTTCCGGAGTTATTTCTTTGACCGATGACCCTGATAGCACTGTAATTGATTTAAGTGGATTTGATACTGACATAACGGATGATTTCAGCGGAAGCTTCACGGATTTGACTGACGTTCCGGTCAATTTGGATACCGATTCCGCCGACGATTTTTCGGGAAACTTTACGGATCTGACGAATGTTCCTGATAATTTGGACACGGACTCGACCGATGATTTCGACGCGGATTGGACGAGTCTCGCTAATAGACCTGTTGGACTGGACGACGGCGACGACGATACGAAATACACCGCCGGGAACGGGATGAACCTCTCGGGCACCGAGTTCTCAGTTGACAATTCCGCAATTGCAGCCGATTGGGGCAACATTACCAACATCCCGGCAAACCTTGATACAGACTCCACCGATGATTTTTCGGGAAGCTTTACGGATTTGACTGACGTTCCGGTCAATTTGGACACAGACTCGACCGATGATTTCGATGGAAACTGGACAAGCCTTTTGAACAGGCCAAC
>QIJL01000657.1 GCA_003232435.1 Flavobacteriales bacterium
TTGAGTTAATGTTTGGAACCGAGAATGAAGGCTTTTGTGGTCTGATGAAGACATTTTTTGGTTGCATAGCCATAGCTACGAAAGCGAAAAACGGCAAAATCAGGACATAAAATGCGAAATTCGTAGGTAAAAGAAAAACTCAAGACGAGTTCATTATGCAAAAAGATATTGAAATACGATTGGCGACCATCGATGATCTGGTTGCCATTGAAAAGGTTGGAGACAGTTTGTTCGATCACCCAGTAAAAAGAAATCGTGCAATCGAGTTTTTTAATGATCCGCGACACCATTTGATTTTGGCTTTTACGGGAGATGAGGTTGTTGGGATGGCTTCTGGATTGCATTATGTACATCCCGATAAAGACCCCGAACTTTTTATGAACGAAGTCGGTGTAATCGAGGCCTTTCAAAATCAGGGAATAGGTCGAGCACTTGTGAAATTTCTTTTGGCGTATGCCAAGAAATTAGGTTGTAAAGAAGCGTGGATCGGTACGGAAAAATCGAATACGGCTGCTCAAAAGTGTTATATCGCAGCCGGAGGAGAACCCAATGACGAGCCTTTTACACTATTTGAATTTGACTAATAAACCTTCGGGGCTATAGAAACCTAACAGGTCTTGAAGACCTGTTAGGTTTTATACTAAATCGTAATCTGCCGGTCGATTTGTTGATCCAGGGAAATAAAGGTCTCCGTTCTTGAGACTCCCTCGATTCGTTGAATATTTTTATTCAGCACCTGCATCAGATGTTCATTGTCCCTACAAAGCACTTTTATTAAAATGGACCAGTTGCCGGTGGTATAATGACATTCGAGAACTTCGGGGATCTTTTCGAGCTCTTTTACGGCACTTGGGTTGCTCATGGCCTTATCCAAAAAAATACCGATATAGGCCATCGTGGTATAGCCCATCATTTTCGGATTGATAATGAACTTTGATCCCGACATCAGCCCTGATGATTCCAACTTACGAAGACGTTGATGAATGGCCGCCCCTGAAATACCAATATTTCTAGCTATTTCTAAAATCGGGGTACGGGCGTCTTCCATTAAGAACCTTAGAATCTTTTTGTCAATGCCGTCTATTTTGATGTTTCCGTTATTTGATTTCATCTTTTATGTTGCAGTTTGATGGTAAAAATAAACATTTAACAGGAAATCTTAATTGAACCCGTCTTGAGTTATGGTATGCAAGCGAAAAATCATGCTTTTGTTCTCTAATGAAGTACTTTTTTGGCAGCATAGCCATAGCTACGGTAAAAGAACAAAGTTAGAGGACATAATGATGATTTTGCAGGTAATAGCATAACTCAAGACGGGTTCATTGTGGCTTATCGAGTTTATGCACTAGTTCAGCCAATTATTAAAAGGAGGCACACGTCTCCTTCCCATATCAGAAGAAATTGATCGGGAAAAAGCCTTTAGGAATTGAAACTAGTTGGCAACTGAATCTGGATTGTAACCTAAATATGGAACTTCAAATTCTTTAAAAGTAATATCGTATGATCTCAACTCACTCAAGATAGGTTCATAAACTTCCCTGGTCAACGGAATTTGTACGCCAGGGGTTGTAATTTTTTTATTCAGTATCAGCAAGGTCGCCATCGCCACTGGCAGCCCTACTGTTTTGGCCATAGCGGTATGGGTCCGACTTTCACCGATTACGACCATATTAGAATCGATCTGTTGTTTTTTTCCGCTGAGTTCAAAACCGAATTTGTGGTACATGACTATCATGTCTTTGTCATCTTGACTAAGTGTCCAGCTGTCCTCTAGAATTCTTTGTAGTATTTGAGCCGGAGTGGCACCCTTAAGTTTGATTGTCTTTTTGACATCGAACAAATTTAGTTCGAGCAACTTTTCCCACATGATATCGTCTTGGTCGATTTTAAGATAATGTCGCAGTTTCAGTTCGACGGAATCGGTCGGGGAATACGGCAAAAATAGATTGACGAATTCTCGATAAGACATGCCTTCTGAATTTTCAATGGTATAACTATCATCTGTCATGCCCAATTGAACGAACATGTTCCAAGCTTTTGAAAAACCAACACGGCGCATGGTGCCTCGATACAATGTTAATGCATCATCAAGGCCATATGCTTCCCGATATTTTAGGGAATCTCTATTGGCGTAACCCTCAAATCTTCCGTAACCTTCAATTTCAAAAAATTCCGTCCTTCGAAATAATTTGTGATACGGAATATATTTATAGGTGCCTTCCTGAATGAATTGTGCCGCTCCTCCTTGGCCGGCGACCACTATATTTCTTGGGTTCCAGGTAAATTTATAATTCCATAGGTTGTTATCGCTTTCAGGTGCGACCAAACCACCGGTAAAAGATTCGAAAAGTAATATTTTACCACCTTTGCCACGTATTTCATCCAAAACCTTCATGGCGCTCATATGATCGATACCGGGATCTAATCCGATTTCGTTCATGAAGACCAGCCCTTTTTCTTTGGCTT
>QIJL01000555.1 GCA_003232435.1 Flavobacteriales bacterium
CCAGATTTTGCTCGGCCACATAAGTCATTTCTTCTCGGCCATCCACCAAAATGTGATACCAGGGTTCGTCTTTAGGGGGCTGAGAACGGGCGACGGCATCATACCATTCTGCTGTGCCTTGAAAATCAGGGTCTACGTCAACGACAACCCCACGATAATTAAAAAGTCGGTGGTGAATCAGCTGTCCGACAAAAAACTTACAGTTCACATCCATCATGCCTTTTTTCTCACTAAACAGAATTTGAGTTAAGCTCACGCAGGACACTCTACCGTATCCTCCCCGCTCTTGTAAACGCACTTTCTCCGCATATTTCATGCAAAATATCCCTAACAGAATTTTATCTCTCAGGAGTGTTTTTTTTAACTTTTTTTGTTACTTGGGGTAAAAGTTTAGCCCAGAAGCCATCACCAATGAACTTTCGCTTTCCCGTGGCAAGCGATTTTCTTGATACGAGATGTCCATTTCCCTCAGCAAAGCGCATCTGGAATAAGTCGCCACCGACAAGGAGATTGGGAAATTTAAAATTACAACCCTCATTTTGAGGTATTTTCGTTTGTTCTGCTCATCCCTCGCCCCCATTCAGCTTCAGTTCAGCTTGCTTCGATAGAATGAGCCCGTAAACAGATAACGCGTCTGTTTTCATTCAAAAAAAGGAGGTGTGTCATGAAAACACATGAAGGAGAAGTCAAAGTTTGGGACCCTGTTGTTCGGATTTTTCATTGGTCTTTGGTCTTGTTTGTATTTGCAGCCTTTGCGACGGGCGAGGATTTTTTGAAATATCATGTGCAAGCAGGTTATGCCGTTTTTGCACTGATTTCCTTTCGGGTCATTTGGGGCTTTGTCGGGCCAAAATATGCACGATTCTCCGAGTTTTTTTATCGTCCTAAAGTGGTCTTTCAATATCTAAAAGATCTCGTTTCTTTTAAAGCCAAACGCTATATCGGGCATGGCCCCGCAGGCGGCAGTATGGTTATTGCACTGATTATTGCCTTGATTCTTGTTTCGATTTCCGGTTTGGCTTTATATGGCGGAGAAGAGGCCGCAGGGCCTTTTGCCGGATTTTTGGCGGGAACAAGCTCTTTTTGGGTCAAAGCCCTGGAAGAAACACATGAGATTTTTGCCGGACTCATTGCCGCACTGGTCGGCTTCCATGTCACTGGGGTTTTATTCTCCAGCTTTGCCCATGGAGAAAATCTGATTAAGTCGATGATTACGGGCTACAAACCCATTGAAACCGTCGAACATCGCCCCATGAAGGAGGAACTGCAATGAAAAAATTGGTCAATGTGAAACGTTTGACGGATGCAAAGTTTATAGAGAAATGGTTCAAACGAAATTGTCAGTGGACTTGGGGACGTCAATGTCCCTCGGCTGAAAAAGGAAAGGTTTTGATTTTCCTTAAGGACCAATAAAGATTTAATCCGTTCATGATCCCGCAATTTGTTTACCGATGCATCACGAGGAGGATATAATGAAAGTCAAAATTTGGATGTGTTTATTTGTCATGGGGATTTTTTTTGGTCTTGGCCAGTGGGCCGCAAATGGAGAAAGTGAATTGTTTGAATCAGAAGGACATTCATCTCG
>QIJL01000480.1 GCA_003232435.1 Flavobacteriales bacterium
GTAGCGATGCTATGCTTGAAAATTTTGCCTCGTTCTGCATCAAAAATAGGGTATAACAATTCTAACGACATATTTCAAAACAGGCTCTTAGTCAATGGTGTGTTAGTTATCCACAAAATACACTTTTTTTAATGTTAATAAAAAGCATTTCAGGGTATCGACAGCCGCCAAAAAATTTCGATATTTGTATCAGATGGTATTAGAACACTATATTTCAGAATTACTATATCGGTACAACTGTGTTGTCGTACCTGAATTTGGTGCTTTTCTTACCCAAAGAAAATCAGCCGGACTTCACAAGAGTTCGAATACCTTTTATCCTCCCTCTAAAATACTTTCTTTCAACAATCAATTGACCACCAACGATGGTTTGTTGGTCTCTTATATTGCCAACGCTGAAAAGGTCGGGTACGAATCGATGTTAAAAAAAGTAACTGAAGCGGCAAATGAATGGAAAACCAGTTTGAAAAAGGGTAATCGTATCAAATTGGAAAATATCGGGGAAATCTGGTTGAACAATGAGCAGAAAACGCAGTTTCAGCCTTCGTATAAAATCAATTATCTGACTGCTTCCTTCGGATTATC
Organism: Flavobacteriales bacterium; assembly: GCA_003232435.1. Classification (GTDB taxonomy): domain Bacteria; phylum Bacteroidota; class Bacteroidia; order Flavobacteriales; family Flavobacteriaceae; genus Aurantibacter_A. The sequence continues at coordinate 586 of QIJL01000480.1, forward strand.
TTCTTTTGTCGCTGCACCGGTTACCAGAGAAGTTCTAAAGGAAGAGGTTAAGGAATTGGAAGAAAAAGTTCCGTTTATCATCACTCCTGAAAAAAGGGAAACCGTATCGATACGGCCTTATCTCAAATACGCTGCCATTTTCTTATTAGCTGTCGCTACGGGATTGACAGGTTACCGCACTTATAACGAGATGGAAGCCAATCAGCAGCTGGCTCAAGAGGAAGCCCAAGAACGGGTTTCCAAAACGATTCAGGAAGCTACTTTCTTTGATACCGCACCTCTTGAACTCCCTGTTTTGGAGCTGGAGGCGAAGTCTGTGAAAAAGCCGAATTTCGACCCAAAATCTCAAGAAAAAACACATCATATTATTGCCGGGGCCTTTCGATTCGAGAAAAACGCCAATCGAAAAATACGCCAGTTGAAGCGGCGCGGTTTTAATTCGATCTATCTTGGCACCAATGATTTCGGACTGCATATCGTGACCTACGATAGCTTCAAAGATCCACAAGAGGCGTTAGACGCACTTCAAAAAATCAGGCGAATCCATTCGTCCGATGCTTGGTTGAAGTCGGTGAAATAGTTGTTCGTTGTTCGTTGTTCGTTGTTCGTTGTTCGTTGTTCGTTGTTCGTTGTTCGTTGTTCGTTGTTCGTTGTTCGTTGTTTAGAAAAATCATGGTTTCCTTCTCAACTTATTGTTAAATGTCAATTTGTTATTCCCCTCTTTTTGCACATCTTTTATTTTTTCGCGCTAAAATCCAAAGTCTTGTGTCTAAGAGCGTAGCGGTCTAGTCTCTTTTATGGATAAGCCCGTATCTTTGCGGGAAAATCAGTTAGATGCAAGCAAAAAAACCGAGTGAATCGCGCACGACAATGACCGATATGGTATTACCAAGTGAGACAAATCCTTTGAATAATCTATTTGGAGGGGAATTATTGGCACGAATGGATCGAGCAGCTAGTATCGCCGCAAGGCGACATAGTCGCAGAATTACGGTCACTGCATCCGTCAATCATGTTGCCTTTAACCAATCGGTACCGGTAGGAAGCGTACTAACAGTAGAGGCAGCGGTCTCTCGTGCTTTTAAAACTTCAATGGAGGTCTATATTGATGTTTGGATGGAAGATCGTTTCAGCGGTGAGCGTTCAAAGGCCAACGAGGCCATCTACACTTTTGTGGCCGTTGACGAAACCGGCAAACCCACTGAAGTACCAGAACTAACTCCTGAAACCGATTTGGAAAAAGAACGTTTTGAAGCTGCCCTGCGAAGAAAGCAACTGAGTCTTGTTTTAGCTGGAAAAATGAAGCCAAGCGAGGCTACGGAGCTTAGGGCCTTATTTATAGACGACCCCTCTTAAACACTTCTCTCAGGGAAGGTTGGGAAGTTGACCTAAAAATCAAAATTATCGGGATCAGGGCCGATTCGTTCGCCTCGATCTAGCGTGTCTAGTTCTAAAACATCTTCCTGGCTTAGTTCAAAATCAAAAATATCGGCATTTGCGGCGATTCTTTCTTTTTTAGAGGATTTGGGAATCGTAATCACGCCCTTTTGCAAATTCCATCGAAGAATAACCTGAGCAGGGGATTTGCCATACTTTTTAGACAATTTCCCACAGATATCCAACTTGAAAAGCTTCCCTTGCATGAAAGGTGACCAGGCTTCATATTGGATTCCTTTTGACGTGCAGTAGTCGATCAAATCTTGTTGTACGACATAGGGGTGAAATTCCAGATTTCGGCATCCTGTAGAACATCCTCTAAATGATGTTGCATAAAATTGCTTACCCCGATCGCGCGAACCCGTTTTTCACGATACAATTTTTCAAGGGCACGCCAAGTCTCCTTGTACTTTCCTTTGACCGGCCAATGGATAAGGTATAAATCCAAATAGTCAAGATCAAGCCTTTCAAGACTAGCTTCAAATGCTTTTAGCGTGCTCTCATAGCCCTGATCTGCATTCCAGACCTTGCTGACCGCGAAAATATCCTTTCGAGTGACGGAACTTGCCTTAATTCCCCTTCCAACTCCCTCTTCATTACCATAGACCGAAGCTGTGTCAATATGGCGATATCCAAAGTCCAATGCATACTGAACTGCATCGATTTCTTGGTCGTTATCTGCCTGGTACGTGCCCAAACCAAAGTATGGCATCTTGACACCGTTGTGTAGCTCGAAAGTGCCTTGTAGATCAGTAATTTTCTTCATTCATTTTCAACTTTATAGTCGATATACCCATTCTTCAGGGTTTAGCTTTTCTGTATCCTGATAAAGATAAAATTTCAATCTCGTCCGCCCGTTCAACCGATTGGTAGCCACTTTGCCAAGTTCGGCCTTGGCGGATACCATATCGCCCTTCTCTACGAATATGACCGAAAGGTTATAGTAGGTGCTGCTATAATTCCCATGTTTGATGGTCACGCCTTTATTCCCTCCAGGAACTGACATAATAGCTATTACTTCACCTTCAAAAATGGCGCGGGCTCTTGTGCCTTCTTCCGTGGTAATAATAACACCATTGCTCTCGTGCTTGATCTCAGGGTAAACTGCGTCTTCATAGACCCCGAAACCTTGACTCTTGATTCCCTTATCGACCGGCCAAATCAATCTTCCCTTATTGGCCGAAAAATTATTGGCGACCAATGTGGCCTCAGGAGTCAAAACAAATTTGCTCGTGCTCACATCTTTCTTACCTGCTTTTTCGTTGGATGTCGCAATTGCAGCCCGTATTAAAGTCTCTATCTGCTGATCGACTTTCTTGGTCTCCTTCTTCTTTTTTTGAACTTGTGCCGTGTATTCACTTTCGTTTTTCCTGATAGCGGCCAATAATTCTTTTTGATTTTTCATCTCTTTCATCATCTGCCCTTTTGCCCTTTTATTGGCGGCGATCAATCGGTCGGCTTTTTTTCGTTGCTTGATAAGCTCACTGTTTCGTTGCGAAAGTTCATCGGTCTTAGTCAAAATTGCCACACCTTGTGATTTACGATAATCGGTATACTGCTTGATGTATTGCAGTCTCTTCATCGCCTGGGCAAAGTTCTCTGATGACAATAAAAACATCAAACGGCTTTGCTGTGT
>QIJL01000221.1 GCA_003232435.1 Flavobacteriales bacterium
TTTTCGATAAAAATCACGGCAAATTTAATTCCACTTAAAGTCAATCCGTAATTCACAAAACCCTCTGTGTCGCCTTTTTGGTAATTGCATGAATCGAGTTCGTTTTGAGAGAGGGTTATAAAGGCCGTATTGTAATCCTCTAAAATCACCATGTTATTGAGCGCAATGCCCAGCAATTTCATTCGATCGGCACTATTGGTGTCGTATATTTTATGATGTATTTCGGTATTTTTTGCCCCCCTCTCCATCAAATCGGCAATGACCCTATGGGTTCTGCTGGTTGTCGACGCAAACTTAAAAGAACCTGTATCGGTCATAATCCCCGTGTAAATACAGGTTGCAATTTCTGGTGTGATTTTCTCGGTCTGCCCTAAAAGTTCAATGAAATTATATATCATCTCACAGGTCGAACTCATACTGGCGTCCGAGTAAGTAGCCTTCGCGTAATCGCTTGGTTCTTGATGATGATCGATCATAATGAAATCAGCGGTCGCTGCCTCCAGAAAACCGCTCATTTGACCAGTTCGCCCAAGATGATTAAAGTCTAAAGTACAAATGACGGTAGCTGTCGCGATTTTTTCTTTGGCCTGCGAATTTTCCCTTTCAAAATTCAGGATATGCTCGTTGCCCGGCATCCATTTCAAAAATTCGGGATAATCATTGGGTGATACTATGTTGGCTTCTTGCCCATTATTATTTAAAAAGTGCCATAGTGCCAAGGTAGAACCAATGGCATCACCATCAGGATTTTTATGGGGCACAATGACAATCTTTTGGGGCGTTGAAAAAAGTTTTTTTACCACCTGTATATCCTCCAAATTCATGGGCGCAAAGATACAACTATTAACATATTCCGAATCAGTACTGTCCGGTTAAAGACGTAAGACCGCTGCGCTACTAGATATAAGACGTAAGACTAAATTGTAACTATTTGAAAATCAATAGCTCTACTAGGTGATTTCTTAGCTATCCCTGAAGATTATATAAAGCTTCAAAAGCAAGGTGTCAAGTTTCGTTCAGCATTAACGATTACAGGCATTGTCTAAACTTTTAAAAAAGTTTACCGGACAACAATGATTCCGAATTATAAGTCTTTAAAAATAGTATTTGGCTTATGATGACTCAGTTTTTTATTTGAGAGTAACTATTCAGCCGAAGTGTTGTTTAATGCTCTAATGCCTTAATGTGTTAATGCTTTAATAATTCATAACTCATAACAAGTTCAATATATCCGTCTGGCTGAACAGTTACGTTTGAGATGGTTTGCATGTTAAAAGTCAGATTCTGTTAGCATTATGTGAAAAGGTTGTGGGTTGTTTCGAAAAGCGTATTTTTGCCCAAAATTTTATAGCATGACTACCAATAGAACGTTTGCCATGATCAAGCCCGATGCCGTTGAAAACGGACATATCGGACCCGTTTTAGAGAAGATTACCTCAGCCGGATTCAGGATCGTGGCAATGAAATATACCCAAATGAGCAGAAGGGATGCCCAAGAATTTTATGCGATTCATAAGGAGCGTCCGTTTTTTGGCGAACTTGTTCAATTTATGACACGAGGACCTATCGTTTCAGCGATTTTGGAAAAAGACAACGCCGTAGAAGATTTTCGTGCTTTGATCGGAGCAACCAATCCGGAGGAGGCTGCTGAAGGTACTATTCGCAAGTTGTTCGCCAAGGATATTGGTGAGAATGCGGTACATGGTTCAGATAGTGATGAAAACGCGGTCATCGAAGGGTCTTTCCATTTTTCTGGAAGGGAGGTTTATTAGGTTTATCGAAACACAAGATAGTTTAAGGGCATCTCTAAAAACTCATTCGCATCAAAATTTTCAGAGCCTTTCTTAGACGAATAAAATTTATGAAGTACTACCCGCCCGAACGGCGAAGTCGGGCAGGTCGAGATAATACAAGAAAATTTTATAAAGTATAAGGGAGGCTCTGAAAACCCTTTGGGAGCAAGGATAATGAACAATCTGACTGCGTTATA
>QIJL01000237.1 GCA_003232435.1 Flavobacteriales bacterium
CTGTGTGCCTCGAAAATAGCACTCTCTTTCTACTTTTTTAACTCATATTATACGGAGGAAGTATGTTCATTAAAAAAATATTTGCCTCAAGAGCTTTGTCTAAATATTTTGCGGTATTACTGGTACTCAGTTTTACGTCCAGCGTTTTTGCCCATAAACCTATTATTTACTTAGATCAGGGTTGGACTGAAGAAGAGCGGAAAGATTTTTATGAAACAGCACAAGGTTCTTATTTAGTGCCACTCGCATGGTTTTTATCTTTGGAGCAAGTCGGGGCTGAGGAAGACCATCATGGTGATTATCCCTTGTTTTCTGACCATAGAAATATCAAGAAATTTGGGTATCTCGTCAAGAGCAAACAAGATGGAAATCTGCATAATCTGCCCTTGGGATTTGCGGTTGAATCCGTTGAGAATGGGGATGCCTGGTTGGGATATAGCTGTGCAGCTTGCCACACGAACGAAATCAAATACAAAGGGAAAACCATTCGAATTGATGGTGCACCCACACTTGCAGATTTGGATGGTTTTGTCTCTCATTTATACGCCGCTGTTATTGAAACCGTAGAGGACGAAGAAAGATTCAATCGATTTTCGGAACGCGTTGTTGGTTCACATGACTCTCCAGAGAGTTTGGAACTGTACGACGCCTTGAGGGTCTATGCCGATAAAGCGGAGGCATATTCTATTCGAAATCATAGTGAGGTTAAATATGGTTACGGACGGCTTGATGGTTTTGGTCGAATCATGAATGAACTCTTTGTTGACGATCTGGGCGTTTCAGAAAGCCGATTTGAACCCAATGCGCCTGTGAGCTATCCTTTTTTGTGGGGAACCTCAGATCATGATTTTGTCGAGTGGAGTGGCAGCACCGACAATCCTTTGATTCGAAATGTTGGAGAAGTTCTGGGGGTGTTTGGTGGGGTCAGTCTACAAGATTTCTCAACCTTAGGTCAAAATACATCAAGAGTGCTCGAACTCATCAAGTTAGAAAATCTTGTTTCTATCTTGCAGACCCCTCAGTGGCCTGAAGAATATCTAGGGAAAATTAACAAAAAAAAGGCAGCTTCAGGGCGTGTGCTTTATGAACAGGTTCGAGGAGATGAACCGAGCTGTGTTTCGTGTCATGCGCTCAAAAATGAGGAAGGTCAATATCCCTTAACACCCGCCGAAGAAAATTTATTTGGCGCACAATTTGTCTCTGGCTCAAATCGGTACCGATCCCGCAATGGCCTTAAATTTTGCCACACGGGTTGTTTCTACGGGAAATTTAGGGCCTGTATTGCCTGCCCCATTTACGGGGGCGACCGAATTGCCGGCTCCTCTCTTGCTTAGTATCGTCACGAGTTTGGCGATGCAAACATCTTTGTCTGCGCTTGATCCTCCCTTGTCAGAAGCAGAAATAGCTGCAGCGATCGGGTATCGGATTCAGGCGGATGGTTCGCCGTATCGTCCCAAAAACCTCTTGGCTTATCGCGCGAGACCGCTTGACGGTATCTGGGCGACAGCCCCCTATTTACACAATGGGTCGATTCAAAATTTACACGAATTGTTAAAACCTGCTTCCAAACGAAAGACCTCTTTTTATGTCGGAAGCAATAAATTTGACCCAAAACACGTGGGGTTTAAAAGCAAAAAGAGAGGGAATTATTTTTTGCTGGATACGAGCATTCCTGGAAATTTAAACTCAGGCCATGAATATGGTGTACATTTATCAAAAAAAGAAAAACGGGCATTGATTGAGTTTTTTCGTGTTTGGATCAAAACCCCCACTGGAAGCAGTGGGGGTTTTTTTTGTATGGTCCGTATTTGGATCTTTAAGAGTGTTTCTCGTCCGCGATGAAAATCCGAAGCAGTCTGCCTTCTTCTAGGTATGTCATTTCCTTATCTCCAAATAAGCTGTCCAAAACGATGCCCGAACCATACAGCCAGAGCCAGAAGCCCCAAAAAGACCTGTGCCCCAATATTCGCGAGTGAAAGAAAGGTTTGGCCCTCACGCATGAGATTTAGGGTTTCGTTGCCAAAGGTGGAAAAGGTTGTAAATGCACCCAGGAGACCGATAAAAAGAAAGAGCCGTGTTTCCGCTGTCATGATTT
>QIJL01000504.1 GCA_003232435.1 Flavobacteriales bacterium
TGGTTTTCTTTTCTTGCTCCATGCAGCTGATATACATTTCCGCAATTCGCTTACTAGCACCCATTACATTGGTTGGGTTCACCGCCTTATCTGTAGAAATAAATACAAACTTGTCGACCTTGTGGTTCATCGAAAGGTCTGCAATGGTTTTTGTACCTGCAATATTGATCTTGATCGCTTCATAAGAATTATACTCCATCAAAGGAACATGTTTATACGCCGCCGCATGAAAGACCATATTCGGTTTGTACTCCTGAAAAATGGCATTCATCCTGTTCTTGTCTCTTATGTCCCCAACAATTGGAATAAAATTATGGTAGCCGTTCTGTTTCAGATCTTGTTGTAGATCGTAAAGTGCAGATTCGGCTTGGTCAACGATCACCAGCGACTTATAACCATACCCGCATATTTGTATAACTATCTCGCTTCCAATGGATCCCGCCCCTCCTGTTACAAGTATTACTTTATCTTTGAGCTCCTTGTCGATTTTTTGATTTTTGATACTTATTGGGGCTCTATCCAATAAATCCTCGATCTGCACCTGCTTAATCTGGGAGGCTCGCAATTCACCATTGATCCAATCTTCAACGGGAGGGACAATTTTTATTTACCTGAACGGGATATTCGACCAGCCCCTCCACCAGCTTTCTGAGGTTTTTGGGATTTATATTCTGAATCGAGAAAATAACTTCGGAAATGTCTTTTTTGATCAAAAACTCTTCCGTCAGTACATTTTTATGAAAAACACTGACCCCATTGATTTGCTTGCCGACTTTTTGATTGTCGTTGTCAATATAGCCGACTACCCTAGACCTGCTTTTAGAGTGGTTTGTCAGTGCATTATGTGTGAGTATTCCTGATTCCCCGGCACCATAGATTAAAACATTCTTATTGACTTTTAGATCCTTTACCAAATAAGTACTGTAGAGTGCTTTAAAGACATATCTTGATGCCGTTAAACCAATAAAACTCAATAAACTATGAATAATAATAATGCCTCTGGGAATTGTGAAATTCTCTAAAATCCCCAATTCCCCATTGATCAGGACCATTATAATCATCAGTATACTACAGGTACAAACGGCATTGAACAGATTGTAAACATCTCGAACCCCTGTGTGCCTAACAACCCCTTTGTAGGACCCTACGATCAAAAAAGAGGCCAAAGAAACCAGGGCAACAAATGGCAGTTGTGTGTAAAGCTGTTCTACATCGAAATTCAATGAAAGCTCAAAGCGGATGCAATAGGCAAAAAAGAAGGAAATACTGACCGTAAGTATATCGATCAACAACACCAACCATTTTGAGGCGTATCTATTGGCATTATTGGACAAATAATTCTGTATCATGGGGTGCGGTTATTTAAGATTAGAGCAATTATTCTATCTAGGTCATCTTTGGTAAGGTTTGAACCGCTAGGGAGGCACAGTCCCCTATCGAACAGGTCTGCCGATGTTCCGTCACTAAAATTAGGGTATTTTTCGAAAATCGGCTGCAAATGCATTGGTTTCCACAAGGGTCGAGACTCAATATCATTCTCTGCAAGATCCAAGCGTATTTTTTCTCGATGCTCGTAAGATGGTGTTAAAATACACGTCAACCATCTGTTGGAAAAATAACCTTGTGGCTCGTGCAAGAACTCAATCTGTTTCAGATGGCCCAAACATTCTTGATAGTATTCAAAATTCG
>QIJL01000197.1 GCA_003232435.1 Flavobacteriales bacterium
GCATAGCCACAGCTACGGTACTCAAAAAAGACAAAATTAGGGCGCAAAATGTGAAAATCGTAGGTAAAAGAAAAACTCAAGACGAGTTCATAAGCTGTTTTTTGAAATGCCCTTTTTTGGGCTTTCTTTATTTCTTGCTCGAAAAGAATTCCCCTAGGTCCTGCCTGCCGTAGGCAGGGTTTCTGGTTTACCTCTTCCGCCATAGGCGGATCCGCACTGCTTTTTCGCAGTTCCGGGTGAGGCAAAATAAAAAATTTCTACACGGAATGTTTAATACAATCTCAGAATACCTTAGGAAGGTAAATGATCAAGCCGACAATAGAAGCGCCTATCGAAACCAACATAACGGCACCTGCGGAAATATCTTTTATAAAACCGATTTTCGAATCAAATTCAGGTTGTACGAAATCACAAAGTTTTTCAATAGCCGTGTTTACGCCTTCGATACCCATGACAAGGGCTATTGCCAAGATTTGAAGAATCCATTCGGTGTTTGAGATTTCAAAAAAGAACCCCAAGGCGGTCATAACCATGGCAATAAATACCTGGATTTTTATGCTCCCCTCGGTACGGACCAAAAGTAGCGCGCCTCGCATAGCGAAGCCCACGCTCTTGATTCTGTTCTTTGCAAAAGATTCCTTAGGCATTCTGAAGTGCGTTCATGGCGGCGGCATAATCCGGTTCATCAACTGTCTCGGGTACTTGATGTGAATGAACAACGTGGCCATCGGCATCAAGAACTACAATCGCCCTAGACAATAATGATTGCAACGGACCATCGATAAACTCGACCTTATAGGCCCTGCCAAAATTTCCATCCCTGAAATCGGATAGCAACTCGACCTTATCGATTCCCTCGGCACCACAAAACCGTGCTTGGGCAAACGGAAGGTCTTTTGAAATACAAAGCACCACCGTATTGTCAAGACCTGCAGCCTCTTGATTGAACTTGCGAACCGAAGCTGCGCAGGTTCCTGTATCGATACTCGGAAAAATATTCAGCACAACTTTCTTTCCCGAATAATCGGAAAGTGAAGCAGATGATAGATCGTTTTTTGTCAATGAGAAATCGGGTGCCTTGCTTCCATCAACTGGCAATTCGCCCAATGTGTTTATTGGATTTCCTTTTAGTGTTACCGTAGCCATTTTGTAGATTTTTGTTAGGATTTTTGTTAGAGACTGTTTTGAAATATGTCGTTAGAATTGTTATACTCTATTTTTGATGCACCAGCCCGACAGGTCATTCTGGCGGGGAACAAGGCAAAATTTTTAAGCATAGCATCGCTACGGTTTAAAATTTTAACGAAGTTATGCGCAAAAAGAGGCTATAAGAAAATAATCGAGATATTTCAAAACAGTCTCTAGCTTCAAAAGTATAAAATTGAACTCGAAAATCCCCGATGAACCACAATTAAAATAGGGTTAACTTTATTTCGTACAAATCTTAGAGACTGTTCTCGAAATTGCAGTGGATCCAGCAGTTACAAAGTGATACCCAAATGAACGATATTAGAAATTTGCTCGATTCGTCCAGGATCGACCATGCTTATTTAAATGAATGGATAAAAAAATTGGATTTGGATACTTTCAATTTATTGGCTAATGAATGATACCACCGAAGACATACGACAAAAGCAACTGGAGATTATCCTTTCGAAAACGCCATCTGAAAGATTTATGATGGGTGTCGATATGTGCGATTCTGTCTATCTGATCGTGAGAAATCGCATAGCAAATGAAAACCCTGATTATAGCGAAGGCGAAATTGTGGCCGCTATTTTTAGAAGATATTACTCCGATTGTTTTTCTGAGGAAGATTTACTTAAGATTTCCAAAAGTATCCACGATTTTCATAAGAAAAAATCCGACCGAAAAGCACATATTATTTAATCGAACCGGTCAATTGTTTGATCTTGATATGGAGTGCCGCGAAAACCAAAGTGGTTATAGGGCTTAACCAATTAAAAATGGCATACACAAAATACTCGGCCACACTTACGCCAAGCACGCCACTATG
>QIJL01000388.1 GCA_003232435.1 Flavobacteriales bacterium
TCGCTCCGCTCTCACGATCTAACCTTATCCGTTAGATTCGGAATAATTGAAATATTGAGCATTCGATTATTTGCTATTACTTGCAAAAAAACTGGCATTTACCCAACCATAGGAAAGATGCTCTCCAAGTATTTGACCAAGCTCCATACCTTTTGGACTACGCCAATCAACCATTATTTCGGCGAGTACCGATGCCCAAGTCGAAACTTTAATGCCCGCTTGTGTCATTCGATGCATTGCGGCTTCTTGTACAGTTTTATTCCAAGTTCCTGATGCGTCGATTACAGCATAGACATCGTAGCCTTCAGCGACAGCAGAAATCGCAGGAAACATGAGGCACACATCAGTTACTATCCCCGCCATAATAATCTTTTTCCGACCAGTCTTCTCAATGGCTTCTCGGAATTCAGGAGCATCCCATGCATTGATCTCACCCTGTCGTTCAATGGCTTTTCCTCCTAATATTTCTGTTATTTCTGACATTAATGGACCATTTGGCCCACCCGGTGCACTTGCGGTTACCACTGATGGTAACCCTAAAACCTTTGCCATCTTACAAAGAGCAATTATATTCGTTTTCATTAACGCGGCATCCATATCACGACAATTGACCAAAAGACCTGTTTGATGATCAATCATTGCAAGTGCGGCATTATCTGACGTTAAACGTTCGTAAAATATCTTATCATTCATAATGTTATTCTCCTTTGTTTTTAGTGTTGTGCAAGGATAAGGGGTGCATCCGTGTATGCTCGATGAAAAATTGACAATGCCAAACTATCATCCCGTCTTTTATTTTCTAATGCTCAAGTTTAACCTTAAGTTGCTAAAATCTAACGACGGATTTATTTTTGGTTCTTTTTGTGTGATTCTGCACAAAAAGAACCAAAAATAAATTCGTCAACTCAAACGCCTTGTTATAAGTCTTTTTCACCAAGCAGCTCTTCCTTCGTTTTCAGAGAAAATCTATCTAATCTCCCTTTGTGGAAGACACGCTGTACTGACATAACCATTTTTGCAGAATAATAGTCATTACCTTTTTCAATTAATTCATTTCGTAAGGAAAACATTTTATCGAAAATATCCAACATGCTCATCATTGGGTCTTTAGGAAGATTTTCCGAGAATGGCATATATAAATTCTCCTGTACTTTTACAAAAACTAACCCCTCCTTTGGCAGAAATTCATCTGGCGAATACTCTACATTCACCACAATATTTTCTATCTCGTAGCTATACGAGCCAATCCAATTGCATGAGATAGTCTGAACTTGACTATCGTCAATCATAATACCCTTAGGGCCAGTTAGTGCATCCAACAAAGGTTTAATTATATTATCTACATCAGCGGATGAGCTTGTTTCATACCTTTTTTGCTCATGCACATGCCATTCGATAAATACCTTTATATCACCAGACAACAAATATTTCGCATTTTGAACGAGCGATACAATATGGTTTTTGAATTCCCTTTTCTTGGCCGAATTCGCCTGTAGTGATAACGGAGCCTTATTTATCTCGAATTCTAAGCGTCCCCATTCATTTGGCTTGTTACCAGCTAGCACGATTTCTCCTAAGACTTATAACGAGGCCGTAGAAAAACCCTGTTTGGAGCGCTCCATTTTCTCCAAACGGATCATTTTGAAAAGAATCTATTCGGCGTTCATGATTCTTAAATACCTGCTCAGAATTCTACGCCAAAATGTCTTCATATTTCGCTCTATTTCGCTTCTTCTTGCCTTTTCTTCAGCTTTTCTTTGTGTTTTAACACCTTTCTAGGCCGTATCGTTGGATTTTGCCCAGATTGTGCGTGATGCAGAAGAGTAAGCACTGGATGTTGACTTTGATTTTGCCTCGCAGA
>QIJL01000128.1 GCA_003232435.1 Flavobacteriales bacterium
TCTCCAACACGAATACGGGTGTGCAGAAATTTCATTATATTCCTCTAATGAATAATGCGATAGCGTTCTCTCGTGTTTCCCTCGCTTGCAGGGGAATCTATCGGTTTTCCCTGGAAAAGTCCAAGGGTGACCCGTTGTCAATAATAACAAATCTTGGGTAAGAAAAGCGCTCGAGGATCACGAAGAGCGCTTTTCTAAAATTGGAAAACCGATTTAAACGATAGAGTCGCAAAAATGATTTCATCTACAAAGCAAGGATTTTGTGGATGAAATATTTTGAGGGATACGGAGGGAAGGGCTTAAAAGATGAATACCTGAGACAGAATTACTATTTTTCTCTCAGAGTGACTTTTTGAGAGGTATCTATAAATTTTATATCACAACACCTTTTCATGACATCTAACATATTGATTTTTATAGGTTCATTTCCCATGGGCTTTGATGTCGTAAAAAAGGACTTTTAAACGACAAAACCCTACTTGACAAACCCCTTTAAAAACGATTAAAATGATCATTTTAATCAAAGTGATCAACCTGAGGGTTTAGCATGGAAACATTAACTGCAAGCGATGCCAAGCGAGAATTTGGCGAAATGCTTATGAAAGTACAAAAAGGGCCTGTTGGCATTAATAAAAACGGCAAGCCTGTTGCCGTGGTGTTGTCTGCTAGTGAATACGAACAGCTTGACCAATTTCGTGAAGACTGGCTCAAGGCCAAAATTCAAAAAGGCATAGAAAGCGTAGAAAAAGGACATGTGCTTGATGGTAAAAAAGTGATGGATGAACTAAGACAGCACGTCAGTAATGCCGAATTATAAATATACCCCAGAAGCACGCGATGAACTTAAGAGTATTCTTGATTACACGATCAAGAATTGGGGAAAAGCGCAAGCAAACAATTATATTGATGGACTAGAAACACTCGCCGGGAACCTTGCAAAAAATCCGAATTTAGGAAAAAATCGAGATACCCTGCAAAAAGGTTTATTGAATTTCCGCTATCGAAGCCATGTTCTGTACTATTTCAAGAGAAAAAATGGAATTATCATTATTCATGTATTACACGAACGGATGCATCCCGAAAAATATTTAAAATAAAAGCAAAGAAAACAGGATTTTAAAGATTTTTCGGAAATGAATAAATGCATGAAAGTAGAGGCATGGAAGGCTGTGTCAAATACAGGGTCATAAAGGGTCAGGTCTTGTTATTTGCTCTCAAGCTGATAATTCGGCTAATACGTGAATAGTGAAGATCAAAAGAGTCTCCGATCTCTTTCATGCTATATCCCCCATTTTTATAGGCCATTGTAATGGCCACATTTCGATCAAAATATTTTTCTTTGTAGTAATGAGTGGCTTTGGGAGCGGCCTTCGTTGCATCTTTGGGATCTCCCTGAGATCACCACTCGAAGAAAACTGACCCTGCATTTTATCAACAAACGCGTCTGATTCAAGATAAATCTGGTTCTTAAGTTCTTTCCAGGGCGACATCGGGTGTTTATTTTCTGAGATAAACACTTTGTATCGTTCGATAACCTGCTTTTTATTCTTTGCAAAAGCGGATAATACCCCATGAGTGTACAAGCAAGCTGGAATGGCATTCATTCCGGCTGTTGCACGATAACTGCTCCATGACCAGTCCTTTGCCGAGGGCACCATCCCCGCCCTAACTGGGTTTAAAACAATGTAACGGGCGAGCTCCAAAAGATAGCTCTCTTTCTGGACAAGCAGGGCTTTGTAACGACCCTGAAAAACATGCCCTACTCGGCCATGATCGCGATTTAAGACCAGCGTGTACACGCTATTGAGTTGACGCATTCCCTTTGACAAGTTCGCATCGGGTGTTTCAATGAGAAGATGATAATGTGATCAACGACAATGATAAAACGCTCCGGAAAATTCTACTCGAAGAGGACGAGACATGACTTGAATATAAGACAAATTAGACAAAAAACAAGACTTGACCCCTGTGATGGGAATAATTGTCAAGCTCAAATTTGACACTGTACCCTAGATGGTCAGGCTATTTTGTGCAATTGATTCTTTGTATTTCCCCTCTCGTTAGG
>QIJL01000410.1 GCA_003232435.1 Flavobacteriales bacterium
CCACTACCTAAATTTACACATGATATGGGTTTAGTGACCCCAAAAGAAGTGGCCAAAGCAATTAATCTTGATAAATACGGATTCTTGGGCATTTTTATGAGTTGGGTGCTTATGAAGGTCACAAGAATCTCAGGCATCAACAAATATTATGATACTATAAAACATCTTGAGGCGGCCGAGTATGCCGATGCTATCCTAAAGCACTACGAAATCGACTTTGAAATTCCCGAGGAAGATTATCGTCGATTGCCGAAAGATGGTCCTTATATAACGATATCAAACCATCCTTTGGGTGGGATAGATGGGATTCTTCTTCTTAAGTTGCTGCTTGCGCAACGATCAGATTATAAGATTATGGCAAATTTCCTGTTGCAACGTATGGTGCCCATCGAGCCTTATATTATCCCGGTAAATCCTTTTGAGAATAGAAAAGATGTCAAAAGTAGCCTAGCCGGATTCAAAAGAGCCCTACAGCATTTAAAAGATGGCCACCCTTTGGGGATTTTCCCTGCCGGAGAAGTATCGACCCACCGTGATGGAAAACTGATTGTCGACAAACCTTGGGAAGAGGCCGCACTGAAGTTGATTCGCAAAGCGGAAGTTCCCGTGGTACCTATTTATTTTCATGCTAAAAACAGCAAGTTTTTTTATCGAATGGCTAAATTGAATGACATATTCCGGACGGCTCAAATTCCATCTGAAGTATGTACACAACGAAATAGACCGATTAAGGTTCGTATCGGGCAACCCATATCGATTGAAAATCAACGAGAGCAAGAAACCCTTGAAGATTTCACCGAATTGCTCCGCAAGAAGACCTACATTCTTTCAAACGCCTATGAAAAAGAACGTTTGATAGATCAAATCCCATCTTCCCTAAAGCTTCCAAAACTGCCCAGGAAAATTGCCACGGCGGTACGCTCGGAAGTCATCGAAGGCGAAATGGAAAAATTGAGGGAAAAAGATAGGCGGTTATTGCAAAGTAAAAACTATGAAGTGTTCTTGGCGCCCGCCAAAGAAATGCCTTTTACTTTAAAGGAAATCGGGCGACAGCGCGAAGTGACATTTCGTGCAATCGGAGAGGGTACCAATAACTCGATCGATCTTGATGATTTCGCATCACCTTTTTCTTTGGGACGATACTAAAAAAACGATAGTAGGAGCCTATCGGATGGGTCTTGGGTCGCAAATATTTTCTAAATACGGTATCGACGGCTTCTATCTGCAAGATCTTTTCAGGTTCGAGCCCGAACTCTTCGGAATGATGGAACAATCCATCGAAATGGGCCGGGCATATATCGTAAAGGAATACCAACAAAAACCAATGCCACTTTTTTTGTTGTGGAAGGGAATCGTACATACGACCTTGCGACATCCAGAGCATAAATATTTAATAGGAGGGGTCAGTATCAGCAACCAATTTTCGAACTTTTCAAAGTCTTTGATGATCGAATTCATGAAATCGAATTATTGGGACCCTTACGTAGCACAATATATTCGCCCTAAAAAGGAATTCAAGGTAAAACTGAAAGATGCCGACAAAGATTTTGTTTTCGACGAGACGGAAGCCGACCTGAACAAGTTCGACAGATTGATCGATGAGGTGGAGCCAGGAAGTCTCCGTTTACCTGTGTTGATTAAAAAATATATCAAGCAGAACGCAAAAGTAATCGCCTTCAATGTAGATCCATTATTCAATAACGCAGTTGATGGATTGATGTATATCAAAATTGCCGATCTGCCCGAAAGTACCGTAAAACCTGTTATGGAAGAGTTTCAGGCCGAGTTGGAGCGCAAGTTTGCCGAGGCGTATCAAAATGGCGACTAGTGTCCTGTCTAGGCTCAAATGGCGGATAAGTCGCAGTTATTTTTTGAATTTTGTGAAATTATAAAAAGTAAGCATAGCCGTAGCTACGCGAGTCTTTTTATAATAATCAAAAACGAAAAAGAATCCGCCAATTGGCGGAGTTGCGCCATTTGAGCCTAGACAGGACACTAGTGTAATTCGTTCTTAACGAATTCCTGACAAAACTCCCTTATTTCGTTTCTTGCTTTTAGAAAGGCATAGAAAGGCAGCATGTTTTTCTTCATCGGTTCCTATGACTTTTGACGGGTCGAAAAAATTATGATGAATTCGTTTGGCGTTTTTAGAAGGAATAAACGGACAGTTTTCTTTGGCATGGTCACAAACTGTTATGATAAAATCCCATTCGATTCCGGAATATTCCTCGACCTGGTTTGAGGTGTGGTTTGTGATATCGATTCCGTCTTCTGCCAAAATTGACACTGCCCCGTGATTCAAGCCGTGCGTCTCTATACCGGCGCTATAGATATTCGCCTTGTTTTTCTGAAGGTTTTCTAGATAGCCATGAACCATTTGACTTCTACAGGAATTTCCGGTGCAGAGCACGAGTATGTTTTTCATTAAAAACCATTGTTGTCCGATTAAAATTTACAATAATGC
>QIJL01000085.1 GCA_003232435.1 Flavobacteriales bacterium
ACCAGGAAGATTCCAGCCTTTTAACCATGAGGATATACATCATTTTGACAAGGAAAAATTCTCGCTGCTTTTCATCATGCAGCACATCAGTGTCTTCTGTTTCGATATAGAAAGATGGTTGATAACCAGACAACATGGGAGGGAAATGCTCGAAGAGTTCTTCAAAGCTTTCAAAGTTCCCAATCTGGCGCGGTGTAACAAAGATATTCTCAGGTCTGGCTTTGAGGGGAAAATCGAGCCCTTCTTGCTGTCCTTCAATCATCGCCCTTGTTCGGGCAACAGTGAGAGCATCGGTCAATTTGAAAAAGTCATCAGGAAGTGTTTTTATAAACGCACTTATTTGTGGATTTTCCAGCTCCCGCCAATCATTAAAGGCTTTTTTTGCAGTACGAAATGTGGAATCAAGATTTCTAATGCCAAGAGAATCATTAAAACCTCGCGTGTCTCCCTGCACCATCAATTTAAACTGATTGCGGATATCGATAAGGGAGTTATTGATTGGCGTTGCGGAAAGCATCAGCACCTTGATATCGGCATTGCGCTTCAGTATTTCTTCAACAAAAAATTTATACCGTTTTGATTTGTCATTTCTTAAATTATGGCTTTCATCAATGACAATGAGCTTTGGTTTATCGTTGGCAAACAGTTTATCCGAGCGATCTATATATTTTTCCATCCGTTCGATCTGCATATCCGTATGAAAGCGAATAAAGAATTCAAACTGATCTTTTTCAAACTTTGAATTTTGATGTTTAAGATAATGATGCCAGTTATGCTGAAGTTTTTTTGGACACAGCAACACTATTTCCCGCCCCTGCAACTGGAAGAATTTCATCACGGCGAGGGCGCTCCATGTTTTACCTAAACCGACTGCGTCAGCCAGAATAGCGCCATTGTACTTCTGTAACATTTTTATGAAACATTTTTATGAGGCTTAAGACGCCTTTTTGCTGAAAATGATACAGGGCTTGATAGATGGCTGTGTTCTCAAGCCTGCCCACTTGCCTGTTAAATTCCAGATTGTCCTGATCAGATAACACCTGACTGCCGAACAATTCAAAAAGAACCTTGTAATAGAGCTCTTTCGGAGAATATTCGATAAAGATTCTTTCAATTTCTTCGATTAAATATTCCTTGAATGGCTTCGTGAACTTCTTTCCATTGCTATCGAATAGCGTTTTATTCTTGTGTGCCTGCGGTTTTAGCCATAGATCATCGAACCACTGGATGAGTTCTTTGTATTGATTGTTATTTCCAGTCTCGGCAATATTTAGTTCAATGTTGTTGGTGATTTTCAGGCCGATTCCCGGCTCTGTCAGGTTGGAACTTCCAGAAATAAAATAGTTATCCCTGTCATCCTTGCTTAGTGGCGTGAAGAGGTAGACTTTGGCATGACAAAAGTTCGGTTCTAAAGTTTTTGCTTCAACTTTTTCCTGCTGTAGAAAACTCACGGCTTCTCTGGCCAGTTTATTGAGTTTAAACGACGCTTCGATGGTTATATTTTCATTCAATAAGTCGATTGCTCTGTTTGTGTCCATTTCAGAATTAACAATATCGCCAAGAATAAACTTGAATTTTGTAATCCTGGCATTCACTTGTTGCGATAAATAAGCGAGAGCGCCGACTGTAAAATAGCCTGTAACGATGTCGAACTGACCTTCTTCGGTATACTTTGAAATCCATTCATGGACTTTCAAATGTTCATTTTCGTTATCTAACAGCATGCATGCACTCTCTTGAAAGTTCCGAGGATAATTGAGATAAAGGCGTAGAAGGCATACTGCCAGCCATGCAGATTGAAATAGCCGACGCAGAAATCCGCACGGTGCGACAGCTTTAACGTGTCCTTCAGGCCTGGAAGCAGTTGCAGCTCTATGTTGTCAAAGATACGCGGCAAATCACTACCCTC
>QIJL01000426.1 GCA_003232435.1 Flavobacteriales bacterium
AAAACGTTTTGATGAATTAAAGACAAGATTATTAAAGGGAAGTGATGCGGTTTTGATTTCATTATTCGTCAACACCTCAGAAAAAGTATCTTCCAAGATCAGGCTAATGACTTTTTCATGTTTTTTTAGCAGCGACACATCGCTAAACCCTTCCCTTAACTCAGGGTAAGGTGCCTGTGCCTTTAGAACACGCTGCGCCTTAGCGGCCAAAAATCGGTCCTTGCTTTTGGCCATAGTATCATAATGCTCCAACAATTTGTTGAAACTGATCATAGGTATTAGCGGTAATTCGGCCGATGAATCTTTCATAATAACGTCTTTAGTCTTAAAAAGGTTAGTAAAATTACAAAAGAGCCCCCAGTAATATTGTTAAAGGATTCCTTAAATCGTAGCAGTATTTTTTGGATATTTACTTACTATACTCCTGCCAAATAGAAATTCGGGAGAATCAAGGCAGGGATTTTTTCTCATACCAAGGCAAAATTTTTCGGCATAGCTGTAGCTACGACGACAAATTTTAACGTAGGTATGGGGAAAAAGACCAAGTTGAAATTTCGGGTTTCTATTTGGCAGGAGTATAAAGCTCAAACTCAAGTGTCAAGTTCAAATTCAAAGGGTATTTTAACAAGGCCAAAATTGAAATTGACGCTTGAGCTTGACCCTTGAACCCGTCTACCGGCAGGCAGGCTTGAACTTAAAACCATGTCATCGAACTTCAGGTTAACACGAGCTTATGAAAATGCCAAAACGGTGCCTTTTGATGATACCTCGAAGTTTATCCTTTTTAGCGATTGCCACCGTGGAGATAACAGTTTTGCCGACGATTTCGCCAAAAATCGCAATATTTATTACCATGCCCTGAAACACTATTATTTAGAAGGATTTCAATACTGCGAATTAGGGGATGGGGATGAATTATGGGAAAATTTGTATTTCGAATCGATTTTCGAAGCTCATAAGAATGTATTCAAGTTACTGCGTCAATTTCATATTGAAAACAGGTTGCACATGATTTGGGGCAATCATGATATGGTCTATAAAGACCCAGACCCAGCATATGTTGAAAAACATCTTTCTAGTTATTTCGAACCTATTGATGAAAAGGACAAGGAATTATTCGAAGGAATTACCTATCAAGAAGCAATAGTCTTAAAGCATGCCGAGACCGATCAAGAGGTTTTTCTTACCCATGGGCATCAGGCCGACTGGTGGAACTACACTTTTTGGCGCTGGGGCCGTTTTTTGGTTCGTGTACTTTGGAAACCGTTACAAGTTTGGGGGATCGCCGATCCGACGAGTCCTGCGAAAAACTATACCGAGCTTAGAAAAGTAGAACGGCGGCTTAAGAAATGGATCTTGGCCAATAAGCTTTTGATAACAGTGGTAGGCCATACCCATCGGCCAAGGTTTCCCGAACCAGGGCAAATACCATTGTTCAATGATGGCAGCTGCGTACACCCTAGGAGCATCACGGGAATCGAAATCGAAAATGGCAAAATCTCATTGATCAAATGGCAGATCGCCACTACTGAAGACGGTACATTGAAAGTCG
>QIJL01000602.1 GCA_003232435.1 Flavobacteriales bacterium
CTCCTCATTACGGCAGTGCTCCTGTTTTTTGCCGATAGAGCCAAGGATACCGATAAAAAAGTAAATTTTAAAACTGCTCTTATCGTTGGTATTTCTCAGGCAATCGCGATGTTGCCAGGTATTTCACGTAGTGGCGCAACCATTTCGACTTCGGTATTATTGGGCGTTGACAAAACAAAAGCCGCCCGTTTTTCTTTCTTGATGGTGGTACCGTTGATCTTCGGAAAAATCGGCAAAGACCTAATGAGCGGCGAACTGACATTCGATGGCGAGAACAATGTTGCCATGGGCGCAGGCTTCATCGCCGCCTTTATTGCAGGCCTTGCCGCCTGTACTTGGATGATACAATTGGTTAAAAAGAGCAAACTTTCCTATTTTGCGATTTATTGCTTTATCGTCGGTGCATTGGCCATTGGCTATAGTTTTTGGGGAGCCCCTTAGTGTCAAGTCAAAGCTAAAACCTTCATTGATAAATCTTGATCGCAGAACAACGATCGACGATTTTTGATTGCAGAACTTGTTCTTCGTTCTGCATTCTGCATTCGTCGATCTCCAATCGACAATAGTCGGTTTTCATTCAAAACAAAACAACTTTTTTTGGCCGAAACGACTCTTGGCCGAACGGTTTCCTATAATATACAAAACCAAAGTCGGGCGGGCCCGCCTGACCAAGTCATTCGGGCGGGCAGGTAAAAGCGAGGGATTCAACCCCAGAATGATACATTAATTTTGCCTAACTTTGTAACTGTTCAGTCGTTCGGTAGTCAGAGAACCAAGAGTCAAGAACCAAGACTAAAAGAACAAAGAGAAGAGAAGGGAAAAGGGAACAAAGACCCCCGATGCCCCATACAACTCATAACGGCTGAACAGTTACCTAACTTTACAAGTACTATGGATGCCAAGACGAACCAAATAATAATTGACACCGCAATGCCCTATAAACCTAAGGCTATAGGTGTTTTTGGTTCATATGCCCGAAATGAAATGAAACCTGATAGCGATATAGATATTATGGTCGAGGTCGATCTCGATAATACTATTTCGCTCTTTGATTTGGGAGGGCTTTATATGGACCTGTCGGAAAATCTTAAGAAGAAAATCGATCTTGTAACCAAAGGCGGTATTAATGAAGTTTTTAAAAAATATATAGAGCAAGATTTAATTTTGATCTATCGTGAGCCCTAAATCAGATTTGCCACATTGTCTTTTGATTCAAAAATACGCCGGTAATATTTTAGCGTATACAGAGGGAATCTCAGAAGAAGAATTCGATAATAGTAATCTGATATATGATGCCTGTGTTCTTAATTTTATAAATATCGGGGAGCAGGTAAGGTCACTGTCAGAAGGTTTTAAAGAATTACACTCCGATATTCCCTATCGCAAAATAATCGGACTTAGAAATATCGCGGCCCATACCTATGAGGGTCTTGAGTCGTTCCGGTTGTATGGTGCCATTCGTGAAGACATTCCACGTCTATATGATGAGATTTCCGTGATACTTAATTCTAGTGATTTTGGGTAATCTTTCTGCGGAAGATTTTCTAAACGGCCAATTATTGTTGATCGACAAACCATTGGGTTGGTCGTCTTTTCAAGCAGTCAATAAATTGAAGTGGTCCATTAGGAAGAAATTCGATTTGAAAAAAA
>QIJL01000203.1 GCA_003232435.1 Flavobacteriales bacterium
AAATACACAATAAAACAGAGTCAGTGGAGAAAAAGAATAGCGCACAGCAAGCTTTGCGTGAGGCTTTTGATCCTTTTTTCGGTGCACTACACGAGGGATTGAAACAACTGGATAAGATTGTCCGCACACATGAAAAGGCCAAAGCGGAAGCGAATGGCAACAAACGCAGTTTTGTTGATCGGAAAACGAAGGCGCTGAAAAGTGCGCTGGAAGCCCTGCACACAGAAGTGAAAAACGCAGAAAGTGACTACAAACACATCCACTGGTTACAAGGAAAGCTGCGTATGAGGATGTCACGGGTCTTTGTAAGTTGGCGACCTTGGAAGAAGTAAAGGAGCAGGATTATTCGCTCAATCCGGGCCGTTATGTGGGTGTGGTGATTGAGGAGGATGGCAAGACGGAAGAAGAGTTTATTGCGGAGGTTCTCGATCTAAATAGCCAATTAAATAAGCTTGAGGAGGAAGCTCTAAAACTCACATCAGTAATTGGGCACAATATCCGCTTCTTAACCAAAGGAGAGGCTTAGTCAATGTGGGCTGAAAAAGAACTTGGGAAGCTTCTTAAAATTAAACACGGGTATGCTTTTAAAGGAGAGTTCTTTTCAGATCAGGGTAAATATATTTTGCTAACGCCAGGGAATGTTCTCAGAAATGGTGGTCTAAAATTAAAAGGAGAGAAAGAAAAGTTCTATGTAGGTGACTTTCCTCAAGAGTATCTTTTGACCAAAGGGGAACTCGTTGTTGTCATGACCGATTTGACTCAAGATGCCTCGATTCTGGGCGGCGCATTTTTCACGAATAAAAACAAAATATACCTCCATAATCAGCGACTAGGTTTGGTTTCACATTCAACAGAGATAGGGAAGGTCTTTTTGTATTGCTATTTTAACTGGCAATACTTCAGGGAACAGGTTAAGGCATCATCAAACGGAGCAACAGTAAAACATACATCCCCAAAACGTATTTATAAATGCAAAATTAATTTACCCCCGCCGCAGATCCAACAAAAAATCGCTGCAATTCTTTCTGCTTATGATGATTTGATTGAAAACAACAAACGCCGCATCGCGCTGCTGGAAAAAATGGCCGAGGAAATCTACCGCGAATGGTTCGTGCGCATGCGCTTTTTCCGGGACATGAAAAGGTCAAGTTTGTAAAGGGCGTACCGGAGGGGTGGGAGGTAAAAAGGGTTTCGGAAATTGTTGAAAGAAAACGTTTCGGTCGGATATATCGAGAATCTGAATTGTTTTCAGAAGGATCCATAGTTGTTATTGACCAATCGAAAAAAGCATACCTTGGTTTTCATGAAGGTAAGTCTGAGCACCTAGCCTCTATTAAGAAACCTTTAATCCTTTTTGGCGATCACAGCTGTAAAATTCAGCTCATGATTGAACCTTTCTCTTTAGCAGAAAATGTAATCCCTTTTTCAAGTAAAAATTGTATCCCAATTTTGTTTCTTTTCCACCTTGTTTCTTCATTAGTTGAAACAAGTGAATATAAACGTCATTGGACTGAGTTAATAAACAAGCAGGTATTTGTGCCAAGTTATAGCCTTCAGCAAAAATTCAATGAAACTATTCGAAGCACAATGCTAATGAATAGGAAACTGAAAGAAACTATTATGAATTTGGCAAAATCTCGCAACGCACTCCTCCCCCGCCTCATCTCCGGCAAACTCTCCGTTGAAAATCTTGACATCCAATTCCCGCCGAGCATGAAAGAAGACATCGCGCCCGATAAAACGGAAACCACCCATGCCTAACTTCATCTCAGAAGATCAGATTGAGCAGGCCATCCTCAAAAAACTGCACGAAGCCCATCATTTCGAATTACTCAATTGTTTCACGAGCGATCCCGAAGACCTGAACGACCGCTCCGGGCGCAGCGACAAACGTGATGTGATTTTTAGGGATCGTTTGAAAGAGGCCGCGCAGCGTCTTAATCCACACATTCCAGAATCCGCCATCGACGAAGCCTTGGCTCAATTGTGTGACAAACGCCGCGCCATGTCGCCCATTGCCGCCAATCGCGAAATCGACAGCCTCA
>QIJL01000285.1 GCA_003232435.1 Flavobacteriales bacterium
TCGTTCTTTCAAATAATCAAGCCGTAATGCTTTAAGCGTGAACCCATAGTAGCTTCGAGATGTGTAACCGTAGATTTGGGGACAGTTTTGATCCCGAGACTTCGGGAGAACCCTGCAATACTACAAGGATAAACAGTTGGATGAATTGCAGTAAACTACCGGAGTCATAGGGGTGGCGTGATTATAGATGGAATAGTATTAAACCCCGAAAAAGTCGGGGCAGGCTGTGGGAGGTTCCTTGGGCTAACTCGACTTCTGTTGATGGGAAAATGGTATTTCAGTAAAGAGATACTGTCCTACATCGATAGGAGTATGGAAAACATGGGGTTGACAATCAACAAGGAAAAGCCAACACTTTTGCATAGTAGCAGGAGCAGTCTGTTCTATTTGGGGTTTGAATTCAGAAGTATTAAATCCAAGTTTGGATGGAATACAAAGAATTATACCAATGTACGCCCAAGTATGAAATCACATTCAAAACTATATGGGAACTTACGAGAGTTGTTTGCCAAACGTAGGCATTGGACAATAGTATGGATAGCTTAGGAAGCTAAATCAATTGCTAATTGGTTGGCTTAACTACTTTTCCATCAGTAAAGTGACCCATATTTGGGAAACCATAAAAGTCATCAAAATGCATTTGGACTATAAACTATTTAAATGGATGAAAAGCAAAGGAAGGGAAGCGCATCGGAAGCTACGCCAGCGATCCTATGAAAATCTCGTAAAGTTTTACGGGTTATTGGACATAGAAAAGTATGCCCGCTTGAAAACCCTTGCGAAAGCTCAATGAAGAAGTCTATCGGTAAGCCGTGTGAGGGAAAACTTCATGCACGGTTTGATGAAGGGGGCGCAATCAGGCTCTACTCTACCCTGCAATTAGAACAAATAAAAAATTAATGAACCAACGAATAGCACATATTGCCTTAGTTGTTAAAGATTATGATGATGCAATCGAATTTTACACTAAAAAATTAGACTTCATACTTCTTGAAGACACGAAAATTAACGAAAAGAAAAGATGGGTAATGGTTGCACCTCCAGGAGCAAAAGAATGTTGCTTATTACTTGCGAAAGCGGATAATGAAAGACAATTAGAAAGCATTGGAAACCAGACGGGAGGAAGAGTTGGCTTTTTTCTTTTCACAGATGACTTTTGGAGAGATTTTAATAAAATGACTGACAGAAAGATAAATTTTGTGAGACCGCCAACCGAATTTGAATACGGAACTGTTGCTGTATTTGAAGATTTATATGGGAATATGTGGGATTTGATTGAACCGAATGAAAACAATAAAGGACTAATAAAAGAATAAAAAAGCAGGTAATAACTAAGCATCCGTGTGGCCGATAGGCCTAACCTGGATGCAGTGTTGAACGAATCCGGAGTGTCTATGGGGATAGGGTTTGTCGGGTGCGGGGAGTGCAAAGGAATGCAAGTTGAGGAACGGTGATGAATGAGTTCGCACTCCGATTTGATGGTTCATTGGCAGACGAGATCGTTTTTAGGAGGCTTCAGTAGGCT
>QIJL01000074.1 GCA_003232435.1 Flavobacteriales bacterium
TTTTCATGACTGAAGATTTGCGTGTGGGTGTCCAGCGATTGGAACGATATGCCCGTTTTCTGGTCATTATTCCAATCTATTGTATGTTGCGTGGACAGGCCTTTGAATTAGGAAGGACCTTTTTGGCGGGTTCAATTGTCGCCATATTTGTGATGCTTGGCCAAGGGCTTTACCAAATTAATGTTTTGAATGCCTATCAAGCCAATGGTGCCTATAACAAAATTATCATGGGAAATTCCGCAATTTTATTTACAGTGCTGATCGCGATCGGTTTATTTTTTTATGGGAAAAAGTGGGAATATGCGACCTTTGCAATATTGGCAACAGGTTCGGGACTTTATGTCGTACTGTTAGCCGGATACCGCCTGGCTGTTTTTACCCCTTATCGTCATCTGTCTTTTATTGTTTTACCGTAAACGTTTAAGTCATAAAAATTTTAAAATTCTCATACTTACCTTAATAATGAGTTCTCTACTTGTAGGTCTTGCGCAACCAAAAAGATTGAAAGCCAGTTTAGAGGGACTATCTGTTGATGCAAACACATTTTCAAGTGAAGCGGCCAATGGCACCGTGGGATTAAGGTTGGTCATGTGGCGAAACAGTCTTTTGATTTTCAAAGATTCTCCCATTTTTGGCACAGGCATGGGTGATTTTAAGCATGATTCTATTTTGCTACTAGAAAAAGGTCTCTCCTACAAAAATGACTTTGCCGTCCATTCGACAAATGCCCACAATATCTATTTTATGTTACTTGCTGAGGGGGGGCTTGTTGGGCTGACGCTATTAGTTTTTGTGCTTTTTGTTCTGCCGTATCGATTTGTATACGGTCTATGGAAAAAAACATCAGATAAATCTGTTCATCTGTATAGCCTTCTCGCTTTAATTTCAATTTTTGCCTTTGCTTGGTTTGGTGTGAGCGAAAGCTGGGTCAATCGTAATACCATCGTTAATCTTTATTGTATGACCCTTCTGGTTTTTGTGTCCAGCGCAGCAAATCGAGCAAAAAAAATAGGGGAGATGGCCTGAAGATAACTTAGAAAGAAGCGACTTTTTTAAACAATTTCTGAATTCACATAAGTACCTTGATTAACCTTTATCAAAATAATATAGGGAAACCATACGATGTACGGTATCATTTTAGCGGGAGGAAGTGGAACCCGGTTTTGGCCATTGAGCCGTGAGGAATACCCGAAACAACTTTTGAATATATTTGGCGAGCAAACCTTAATCCAGGCGACGGTCTCCAGAATATCAGGTTTTATTTCGCCACAAGATCTTTATATTGTGACGAACCCTAAGCAAATCGAGCAAATGCGCTTCCAGTTGTCCCAGCAGGAGAGGCCCGCTCAACCCAACTATATCTCAGAGCCGCAAAAGAAAAACACGGCCGCTGCAATTGCCTTGGCGGCGCTGACACTGCAAAAGCGTGATCCTGAGGCAGTGATGGCGGTTCTTTCTGCGGATCATTTTATTAAAGATGAGATAGGTTTTATCAAAACCCTCCGTCTTGCTGCCGAGGTGGCTCAGGATGGCTCTCTCGTTACTTTGGGCGCAAAACCCACACGACCCGAAACGGCCTATGGTTATATTCGCTCGGGCAAGACATTGCCAGATTTTGACGCTGTTTCGAGTGTTGAAGCCTTTATTGAAAAACCAAATCGTGAGGATGCTGAAAAATATTTGAAAGAAAAACAGACCCTTTGGAATACGGGGATTTTTGTTTGGAAAGTGTCTGCTATTTTAAATGAGATCAATCGTTTTTTACCCGAACTTTCTGATGCATTCAAGGAGATCGAAGCGG
>QIJL01000075.1 GCA_003232435.1 Flavobacteriales bacterium
AGAGGGTAAATCAAGGCGATAATACCATCGTATGTCCTGAAAGAGCTATAATCGCCTGTCTTTAAGATTTCCCAAGCCTGTGAAATCCCCATAAAGCTAATTATCTCGTTATAAAGTATTTCAAAAATTTCCATAGGAGTGAGCATTCTACTAATCGTCCGTGGAAATTAATCAAAAACAATCATTGTTGTCCGGTAAAAGATACAAGACCGCTTCGCTGTTAGAATAAAGAACAAAGACTCGACCGTAACCAACTGATAACCTGCTTAGTAGTAATATGTAAATTTTGCATCCTATAATTTTCATTACATTATCCAAAAGCAAGCCTGCCTGCCATTTGGTAGGGTGCCTTATTTTAAAAACCTTTTAAACTTAACAATAGCAAGGCTCTAAGTCGCAATTCTATGATTGGGAGTCTTTCAAATATTCAGGTGGCACCTTATCGCGGTGTTTCCAACGTTTGTGCGTCCAAAGATAATGTTCGGGCTTTTCCCTTATCTGCTGTTCGGTAAGGGCTATGAATTTCTTGGTTATTTCATTAGGTGCGGTTTCTTTCGCCGATAAGGTTATGGGCATGAATTCTGCTTGATGCGTTTTACCTTTGAAACTTTTAGGAATACCACGGCCAGGTCCAACTTTCTTGCCAAAACCTCGGCACCATTGATTATCGGCACTTTGATTCCCATGAACTCGCTCCAATATCTGGCGTGGTGAGCCTGTGGCGATTGGTCACTGACCATTCCATAACCTGCGATTATTCCTTGTCTGGCATTCGCGACTACGGTTTTTGCGGTCTCTTGCTGGGTAACGAGCGTAGTGTTCCAGCGGGCTCTGACTTTTCTTGTCCAGCTATCAAAATACTTGTTGCCGATCTTTTGGTAGACCGCATAGCCTTTGGCCTGTACGTAATTGTTGATGCTCACGTTCCATTCCCAGTTCGCATAGTGCGAGCAGACAACGAGCATGCTTTTTTCCTTTTCGATTTCCTTTAAAATATCGATATTGACAACATGGTATCGTTTTTTTACCTGTGCTTTGGAAAGGTTCATTGTTTTTACCATTTCCAAGAACATATCGCACATGTGCTTGAAAAACTCCTTTTGAATACGACGGATTTCCTTGGCCGCCGATTTTTCAGGAAAGACCAATTCCAAATTAGCCCGTACAACTTTTTTCCGGTAACCGACCACATGATAGACCAAAAAGAAAACAAAGTCCGAAAACAAGTAGAACAGGCGATACGGAAGTACGGAAATCAACCACAAAATCGGATAGGCCAGAATAAATACAAGTAGTTGCATGCAAAAAAAATGTGCACAAATATAGCTATATTTGGCGCCAAACGTAAGCCAAAACTGCATGTACGATCTGCATATTGCCACCATTGTCATAATCGCCGCCAATGTACTGGTCTCCCTGAAAGGTTTTAACGATACCGCTTTCTTTGAACGCTATAAATTCGGAATAGGCGCGATAAAGGCGGGTCAAAAAGAGCGTATGTTGACCTCAGGGTTTTTACATGTCGATATTTCCCATCTCTTACTTAATATGCTGACTCTATTTTTCTTTGCCGATGTAGTTATCAATTGGTTCGGCCCTGCAAAATTTTTGATTATTTATTTTGTAAGCCTATTGGCAGGAAGTCTATTGGCCTTGTTCTTTCATAAGGATGAACCCCATTACAGTGCAGTCGGTGCCAGTGGGGCAGTAGTAGGCATTTTGTATGCAGCAATTTTGTTACAACCTGA
>QIJL01000460.1 GCA_003232435.1 Flavobacteriales bacterium
GTCGAACAACCATGTCTGCTTTACCCTTGATGCCGGTGCCAATGTTCATTTGCTCTACCCTGAAGTCGAAAAAGAACAGATCGACCGATTTATTAAGGACGAGCTAGTTGTATATTGCGAAAACGGTCAGTATATTTGCGATCGAATTGGTTTGGGGGCGAAAAAAACGTAACTTATTTGTCAGATTTCCGTCTTATAGACGTTAACTCTATAGTTCCCAATCAAAACTTGAAATGAAAGGACCCCTATTTTATTCAAAAATCCTCCTTTTTGGAGAATATGGAATCATTAAAGATTCTAAGGGTCTCTCCATTCCATACAATTTTTTCAAAGGCGCTTTAAAGACCGATGATAGTACTTCTGAAGTTGCAAAAAAGTCGAACAGCGGCCTAAAGGAATTTGTCGGATATCTTGAAATGATCCAAAAGAACATGAATTGGTTTCTTTCGACTTCGGTTCGTTAAAAAGGGATATCGATGCAGGAATGTATTTCGATAGCTCTATTCCGCAAGGGTACGGTATAGGAAGCAGTGGTGCATTGGTCGCCGCGATTTACGATAAATATGCTCAGGATAAAATCACTGTTCTTGAAAATCTGACTCGGGAAAAGTTATTGAAACTTAAAACGATTTTCGGGAAGATGGAGTCTTTCTTCCATGGAAAATCTTCGGGCCTAGATCCTTTGAACAGTTATTTGAGCCTGCCGATTTTGATCAATTCACAAGACAATATCGAGTCGACCAGTATTCCTTCTCAGAATATGGAAGGTAAGGGTGCCGTCTTTTTACTCGATAGTGGTTCCACAGGGGAAACAGCACCTATGGTACAATTGTTCATGGAAAAGATGAAGCAAGAAGGTTTCCGAAATATGCTGAAAACGCAATTCATTAAACATACGGACGCTTGTGTTGAAGATTTCGTCAATGGCAACATAAAGTCGCTCTTCGGCAATTTAAAGCAACTATCGCATGTTGTGCTTGACAATTTTAAGCCGATGATTCCTGCGAAATTCCATGAACTATGGAAAAAGGCTGCGAAATTCCATGAACTATGGAAAAAGGGCATAGAGACCAATGAATACTATCTTAAACTTTGTGGTTCTGGCGGCGGAGGTTACATTTTAGGATTTACCCAAGATTTCGAAAAGGCCCAAAAAGCCTTAAAGGGCTACAATTTGGAAGTGGTTTACAACTTCTAAATCCACCAGATGTTTATTAGAAAAAACAAACTCCTCCTTTTTAAGTTGCTGAGTCTGTTTTCCGTCGTACGTGGCTACAACGTTTTGATGATCGCCATTGCGCAATACTTGGCCACCATATATATATTGGCCCACAACCTTCCTTTGCGAAAAGTAATATTCGACCCGAATTTGTTCGTAATAGTGGTGGCCTCTGCTTTGGTCATTGCCAGTGGTTATATCATCAATAATTTTTAAAAGACCTGATCAACAGGCCCAGAAAAAGTATGCTTGATCGTCTGGTCAGCCAACGCTTTAAATTGACCACCTACTTTATACTCAACTTTTTGGCCGTCTTTGCGGCAAGTTATGTTTCATTTAGGGCGGTGCTATTTTTCTCGGCCTATATTTTTGGCATTTGGTTCTATTCACACAAATTGAAGCGTATTCCGTTCGTTGGCAATATTGTTTCGGCGACTTTGTC